>DYZF01000261.1 GCA_020741375.1 Tessaracoccus flavescens | reverse complement strand
CTTCGCTCCGGCAATTCCGCGGTCACCGACGACGTCGCTGCAGTCAGCGGTTGGGCGATCGTCTACTTGCTGTTCTTTGCGCTGCTGGGCTTCGCCCTCGCGGCGATCCTGCGGTCGTCGGCGGGGGCGATCACTTCGGGCGTCGGCCTGATCTACGTGTTGCCCCTCCCGATCATGATGCTCTCGAGCCGTTTCGAGTGGCTGGGCCCGGTCACGGAATACATGCCCCTGATGCTGACCAACCACCTGCTGACGCCCGCAGTTTTCGCGACCTCGCCGGTGAGCCGCCTCACCGCCGCGCTGCTCCTTGCGCTGTATGTCGCGATCGTCGCTCTCATCGGTGCCATCTTCGTCAAGCAGCGCGACATCAACTAGCCGACCGGCGCGGCTAAGCGCCCTAGGCTAGTCAGTATGAGACTGCGTCCAATCCCCCACCCCCGAGCCATCACCGGTTCGGGGGTGGACGACGTCCTGGCACTCGGTGATGGCGCTCCCCGCCGCGGTTCGCTGCGGCAGTTCCTGCGTTCTCACCCGTGGCTGACGGACATCTCTATCGCGCTGCTCTACGTCGCGGCAACCTTCAGCTCCGACACCCTACGCCTTGGCGGTCTCGCGCTTGCCATCACCGTCATCTACGTCGTCATCATGGCGGTTGCGGTGGCATTGCGACGCTGCCAGCCGCTCGGTTTCCTCGCTGCCGCGGCGCTCGTTCCGATCCTCTACCAACTCGCACTCACAGCGGCGCCTGGTGCGGGCACGACGACGGCCGCTCGTACAGTCTTGCACCTGCAAGTCAGTGGCCAAACCCTGTCCCAGCCGTACACGCCCTACATCGATCTGGCGGCGCTATGCCTGGCCGTCTTTACTGTCGGCTCCGAATGCGCGCTGCGGATTTCTCTACCCGCGACGGCCACGACGCTGCTCGCGACGACGGGCGTCGCCTATATCTGGGGTACGCGGGAAGTCTTCGGCCTGCTCGTCCTCGTCGTCTGGTTGCTGCTGCTCATCGCCTACCTCATCGGCTCCAATATTCGTTCCTCCCGGCTGCGCATGGCGGAACTCGAAAACCGCGCCCGCCAGCTCACGCTCGAACATGAACAGCGCGAGCAGCTTGCCGTCTCCCAGGAGCGAAACCGGATCGCGCGCGAGATGCACGATGTCGTCTCCCACTCGCTGTCAGTGATGGTGACCCTTGCCGAAGGCGCAGCCGTCGCCCTCGAACGCAATCCCGACATGGCGAAAACGGCCGTCACCCAGCTCGCTCAGGTCGGGCGCGACTCCCTCCAAGACGCCCGTCGCCTCGTCGGCGTGTTGCGCCAGGATGCCGCGAGCGCTCCGACCCTGCCGGGGCAGCCGGCCGCCGATGCCGAAGACGATGTCCCCCGCGAACCCCAACCCGGCGAGCACGACGTCCGCCGCCTCGTCGCCTCCTACAAGCGCGCGGGGATGCCCGTCACACTCGAGGAATCGGGCCCGGAGCTCCCTCCGGACCCGGGCCTGCACTTGGCCATTTACCGCATCGTGCAAGAATCCCTCACCAACGTCCTGCGCTATGCCCGCACCTCCAAGCGGATCTCCGTCACGCTCTCGCGTTCCGGGCGCGATATCGTCATCACCATCGAGAACGACGCCGGCGATGGCCGCCAGGTCATGCCGGGCTCGGGCAAGGGCGTGATCGGCATGCGCGAGCGTGCCGCCGTCTACGACGGCACCGTCCACGCCGGCCCGACGACCAAGGGCTGGCAGGTGCGCGCCACCCTGCGGGTGCCAGGCCAACCCCACACCTGGTCCTCTCCCATTTAGACTGACCAGTACCACCCCATGCAAAAGGAGCACCCGTGACCGCCGAGGAATTCGACGCCGAGAACGATTCCGTCATCCGCGTCCTCATCGTTGACGATCAAGCCCTGCTACGCATGGGCTTTGCGATGGTCCTCGACGGCGCCGACGGCATCGAGGTCATTGGCGAGGCCGCCGACGGGCGCGCCGCCATCTCCCAGGCCAAGGCCCTCTACCCCGACGTCGTCCTCATGGACGTGCGCATGCCCGAGGTCGACGGCATCGAAGCCACCAAGCAGATCGTCGCGGCGCTCCCCCACACCCGGGTCCTCGTCCTGACGACCTTCGACCTCGACGAATACGCCTTCGCCGGACTGCGCGCCGGGGCCTCCGGCTTCCTGCTAAAAGACACCCCGCCGGCCGACCTCATCACCGCGATCCGCAATGTCGCCTCCGGCGAAGCCGTGCTCTCCCCGCGCATCACCTCGCGCATGCTCGAGCTGTTCGGCGAGAAACTCCCGACCGAAGAAGCCGCAGATTCCGCACACTCCGCCGCGATCAACTCCCTGACCGTCCGCGAACGCGAAGTTCTCGAACTCATCGCGACGGGTGCCTCCAACGCGGAAATTGCCTCCGAACTCTTCGTCTCCGAGACCACAGTCAAAACCCACGTCGGTAACCTGCTGGCAAAACTGGGTCTGCGCGACCGTGTGCAGGCCGTCGTCTTCGCCTATGAAAACGGGATCGTCACGCCCCACTGAGCACGGGCTGCACACCAACTCGAGTGCCCCCGGTGGGACTCGAACCCACACTGGACTGATTTTAAGTCAGCTGCCTCTGCCGATTGGGCTAC
>DYZF01000260.1 GCA_020741375.1 Tessaracoccus flavescens | reverse complement strand
TGCCCGGAAACCACTGTGTTCATCGCCACCAGCGCCGCAAGGAGGCCGACGGTGACGCCATGCGAGAGCGTCGTCACCCACGGGTTCTCCAGCCAGCGCTCCGGCAAGAGATAGCCCACGAACTTGGTGATGAAGGCGATGGCGCAGGCGGCGAGGATCCACAGCCAGAGGCTCATAGAATCGCCTCCTGTTTCTCGGTGGCCCGCTTCTGGGCGAGCGTCATGACGAGCGCGACGGCGGCGGCGATGATGATCGGGATCCCGGGCGGCGTGAACGGCGCGGCCACCACCGTCACGACGGCGGCAACCACGGCCAGCGCGATGGGGTCACGCCCCTTCAGCCGCGGCCACAGCAGCCCCAGAAACGCGGCGACGGCGGCGCCGTCGAGCCCCCAAGCCTTGGGGTCGCCCAGCGCGTTACCGGCCAAGGCACCGATGAGCGTGAACAGATTCCAGAGCGCGAAGACACCGAGGCCGGCGGCCCAGAAGCCCCGACGTTCCTCCGCAGGATCCTCCTGACCGGAGGCCACTGCGATGGATTCGTCGATCGTCACCTGAGCCGCAGCCACCTTCCGCCAGCCGCGCGGACGGAGCATGGCGTTGGCCGTCACTCCGTAGATGGCGTTGCGAACACCGAGGAGGGACGCCGCCGCGGTTGCGGCGCCCAGAGTCCCGCCACCGGAGAGCACCCCGATGAAGGCGAACTGCGAGCCGCCCGTGAACATCAAGAGGCTCAACGCATAGGCCTGCGCAACGGATAGCCCCGCCGCGACTGCGAGCGCCCCGAACGACAAGCCGTATAGGCCGGTGGCCACGCCCACGGACAGCCCCTTGCGTTGGGCCGGCGTCAGCTTGGCCAATGATCCTCCCCAACCTCAATGACGGGGATCTTGAGGACAAACTTGGCGCCGCCCTCGACGGCGTTGGACGCGCGGACCGTGCCGCCATGTGCGTCGGCGGTGTGCGCCACGATCGACAGGCCGAGGCCCGTGCCAGGCGTGTTGCGTGCCTTGTCGGAGCGGTAGAACCGGTCGAAGATCAGCGGGAGATCGTCCTCTTCGATGCCGGGGCCCGAGTCGATGATGGTGAGGGCGCCGTCGTGGAGGTCGACGATGATCGTCCCCTCGGGCGGGGAGAACTTGATCGCGTTGTCGAGCAGGTTCGTGATGGCGCGTTCCAGCGAGGACGGGTCGCCCATGACGGGCGTGGGCTCGATGGATACGTCGAAGTTGATTGTCGGCCCACGGCGCCGGGCCCGCTCCAGCGCGGATTCCGTGACCTCGGATAGATCCAACGGCTCGTGGGGCTTGGTGAGGTGATCGTCGCGGGTGAGGGCCACGAGGTCGCCGACGAGAGCGGAGAACTCGCCCAACTGCGCCGATACGTCGGCGAGCACCTCGGAGCGCGCGCCCTCGGGCAGCATGCCGGACTTGTCGTCGGCCACCAGCAGCTCCAGGTTGGTGCGCATGGAGGTGAGGGGCGTACGGAGCTCGTGGCCGGCGTCGGCGATCAGCTGACGCTGCTGCTCACGCGAAGTCTGCAGCGACTTCAACATGGTGTTGAACGATTTCGTCAGCTCGCCCAAATCGTCGCGGCCGTAGATGCGGATCGGGTTCAGCTGATCGGTCTGCGTGACCGACTTCACCGCCTGCGACAACCGTCGCACGGGGGCCAGCACCGCCCGCGTCGCCCACAGGGCAGCGAGCGTGGTGGCGACGATGCCCAGCAAACCCGCCGTCAGCAGGACGATCCACAGCGAACTCAGCGTGGCCTGCAGCGCCGTCGTCGGGCGCGCGTACGTCACCGCGTACAGCTGATTCTCATTGACCCGAAGTGGCACCGACACCACCCGGTACGAGGTGCCGCTGACGTCGGCTGTCCGCGCAGAGGAACCGGACTGAAGCCGCGCGACGGCGATCTCCTCAGGCCCGGCGCTGAGCCCGCTTTCCTGGCCTTGAGGCCGCATGATCGTGCCATCGGGAGAGACGACGCCCAACAGGCCACCGCTCGTGCCCGCCGAATCCGGCGACAGCACGCCCGAGTTGGTCAGAGTCGAGACGATGGAACTCGACGCTCCCTGCGCGACACTGATCAACTCCCGATCCAGCTGCTCCAACAGCGACCACCGAGTAATCGCGAACGACGCCGCGCCCACCAACGTCACCGACAATGCGACGCTGGCGCCCGTCATCAGGGCGAGACGCCACTGGAGCGACTGCCCACTGAAGAGGCGCCCGATGCCGCGCCGGAGTCGGATCCACCAACTCCAGATCACGGGGGCGTTTCACGCAGGACGTAGCCGATGCCGCGGACGGTGTGGATGAGCCGTGAGCGGCCGCCCACCTCCGTCTTCCGGCGCAGGTAGCCGATGTAGACCTCGAGCGAGTTCGCCGTCGTCGGGAACTCGAAGCCCCACACCTCGTTGAGCAGCGTGCTGCGCTCCATGACGCGGCGCGGGTTCTCCATGAACACCTGCAGCAGCGCGAACTCGGTGCGGGTCAGCGAGATGTGCTGCCCGGCGCGGGTGACCTCGCGGTGCTGGGTGTCGAGCGTGACGTCCTGGAACGTGAGGGTCTTCGATTCGGCCTCAGTGGCCGGCTTCGAACGCCGCGTCAGAGCGCGCAGGCGGGCGAGGAGTTCGTCGAGGGCGAAGGGCTTGACCATGTAATCGTCGGCGCCGGCGTCGAGACCGTCGACGCGATCGCCCACCGCATCACGCGCCGTGAGGATCAGGATGGGGGTGTCGTTGCCGCCCTCGCGCAGCATGCGCGTGGTTTCCAGCCCGTCGAGCCGGGGCATCATCACGTCCATGATGATCGCGTCGGGGGTGTAGCTGGCGAGCTTGGCGAGGGCCTCAATGCCGTCAGCCGCCGTCTGGACCTCGTCCCCCGTGTACTTCAGCGAGCGGGCAAGCGAATCGCGCACGCCCTGATCGTCGTCCACCACCAAGATCTGCATGGCTCTACCCTGCCACCTTCCTACGACACTCCGTCATCCTACCGTGGTCTCCACTCTGCACGGTGCCGCCGACGAGCGCGCACCCCTTGCCTTGTCACTGGGGATAACTAGGGTGGGGCCATGGCAAAGCTTGTGTTCGTCTGCTGGGGAAACATCTGTCGCTCGCCGATGGCTGAGCGCGTGGCGAGGAAGATGGCCGACGATCAAGGCCTCACCGTCGACGTCGAGAGCTTCGGCATCTCCTCCGAGGAGTCCGGCAATCCTATCGACCGCCGCGCCCGCCGCGTCCTCGCCGAAGCCGGCTACGACACCGAACACCACAAGGCCCGCCAGATCGGGGCCGACGACGTCGCCGCCGCCGACCTCGTGGTCGCGGTGGAGCCGTCGCACGTCGAGCGGCTGCTGCGTCTCGCGCCGGGGGCCAATGTCGCGCTCCTCAACGACTTCAACCCCGCCAAGCCCAAGGGCGAATCGCTGATCGACCCTTGGTACGGCGACCAAGAGGGCTTCTACGACACCCTCGCCGACGTCGAGGCGGCCATGCCCGGCATCCTCAAGGCGGTGTCTGAGCAGCACTGACGCAACAGTCCGCGGACGCGCACGGCCGCGGGTGAACCGACGCCGTTACGCTGGATGCTCCGGTCGCCGTCCCGGCGCGACCCACAACGGAAGGCCCCGCCATGAGCCTGCTCGGCCGCAGCTTCCTCAAGGAACTCGACTTCACCCCAGACGAGTGGTTGTCGCTGCTACAACTCTCCGCCGTGCTCAAGGCCGAGCGACGCGAGGGCCGCGAAACCCAGCGCCTCGTCGGCAAGCAGGTGGCCCTCTTGTTCGAGAAGACCTCCACCCGCACCCGCTGCGCCTTCGAGGTCGCCGTCGCCGATCAGGGCGGCCACACCACCTACCTGGACCCGTCGGGCTCGCAGATCGGGCATAAGGAATCCGCCGCAGACACCGCCCGGGTGCTCGGCCGCTGGTACGACGGCATCGAGTACCGCGGCGCGGGGCAGGAGATCGTCGAGACCCTCGCCGCCCACGCCGGCGTACCGGTCTACAACGGGCTCACCGACGACTGGCACCCCACTCAGATGCTCGCCGATCAGCTCACGATGATCGAGCACAGCTCCAAGCCCCTCACCGAGATCGCCTTCGCCTTCCTCGGCGACGCCCGCAACAACGTCGGCAATTCGCTGCTGATCAGCGGCGCCATGATGGGCATGGACGTGCGCATGGTGGCGCCGACGTCGCAGCAGAACGCCCCAGGAGTCGTCGCCGAGGCCGAGCGTCTGGCCGCCCAAACCGGGGCGCGGATCACCATCACCGATGACGTCGCCGCCGGGGTGGACTACGTGGATTTCATCTACACCGACGTGTGGGTCTCGCTGGGCGAACCCAAGGACGTGTGGGCCGAGCGCATCGAGCTGTTGCGGCCGTACCAGGTCAACGCCGAGTTGCTTCAACTCACCGGCAACCCGGACGTGAAGTTCATGCACTGCCTGCCGGCGTTCCACGATCTGGAGACCTCCGTCGGCCGCGACCTCCACGACGCCTTCGGGCTCGAAGGGGTTGAGGTGACCCACGACGTCTTCGAATCCGAGGCCAGCATCGTCTTCGATCAGGCCGAAAATCGGATGCACACGATCAAGGCGATCCTCGTGGCCACGCTTGCTGAGCAGTAATCCCGACGCCGCCACCGAGCGCAGAGGAAGAACGAAGCGCACAAAGAGGGAGGGCCGGGCACAACGCCCGACCCTCCCTCTTTAGGTGAGTGATCAGTTACCGGTAGACGGCAGACCCGGCTTGGGCTTCGGATCGCCCTTGCCGCCGTCGCTCGGGTCGTCCACATCGTCGTTGTCGTCATCAGGAACGATGTCCTCGACGAGAACCACGTTGACCGGAGCGTAGATCTCAGTGCCCGAGGCCTCCACCAGGAAGCGCACAACCTGCGCACCCTCTGCGACGGTGGTGCCGTCCGGCAGGGAGACGGTCACGGTGCCGAAGCCGTCGGTGACAGTGCCGGTGCCCACAGCCACATCGCCGATGTACGCGGTGATGGTGCTGTTGAACAGCTCAGGGCTGACCTTCTCGCCACCGGCGGTGAGGTTCATGTCGAGCGTGTCGGGAGCGAGCCCGCCCTCGAGCGGCTGGCCGAAGGTGAAGGTCAGACCCTCACCGCCTTCGACGAGATCCTCGGTGGCCAGCTTGGCGCTGACGCCGCGACGGCTGTAATCGGGGCTCATGGTGCCCTGATCGGCAACCCACTCAACCCAGGCCTCGAGGTCGGCGCGGCCGGTGTCGCGGGTGTTGACGCCCTCGCCCAGCGCACGGAAGTTGTCGCCACCAGTGATCAGGAACGAGCCCGAGCCGACGGTGTACCGCTTGGCGGGATCGATGGGCTGGCCGTTGATCCAGATGCCGGTGATGCGACTGCCTTCGGCGAGAGACTCGTCGTAGGTGTAGCTGACGTTGTCCGAGATGCCCAGCGGGAGGAACGCACGGTCGAGACGCGACGGCTGGGTGCCGTCGGCGTAGCGCTGCCACTGCTGCTCAAGGGCTTCCTTGAACTGCGCACCGGTGATCTGGGTGGTCATCAGCGTGTTCGCGAACGGCAGGACGTTGGCGGCCTCACGGAAGGTGATGTCGCCGGCGTTGATCGAATCGCGGGTACCGCCGGGGTTCTGGAGACCAATGAATTCGGGATCGCCATCGCCGAGGACGTCGGCGAACATCTGGGCGACCGTGTTGTTCATGGGCGATTCCATGTTGCGGTTGTTGGAGGTGCCGTCCACCGGGGTGGAGATGGCCGCGGAGGCGTCGCCGATGACGACGGCGCCGAGCTCGTCGGCCGCAACCTTCGTCTCGTCCACGATGCTCTGGATCGCGGTGATCCGAGCCGACGTGCCAACCGGGGCGCCGTCCAGATCGATCACCTTGGCGGTGGTGGAGCACACGCCGCCGTTGGTGGCGTCGATGGCCAGGTCGATGCGGGCGATTGCCTCGCCGTACGACGCGGCCTGCAGCACGGGGATGCCCGTGGAGGTCTCGGTGCTGTACAGGCTGTGGCTGTGGCCGTTGAGGATCGCGGAGACGCGCTCGTCGATGCCGTCCCACTCGGTGCCGGCGTCGGCGCCCTCGTGCAGGGAGGCGATGACGACGTCGGCTTCGCCGTTGGCGGCGTCGCCGTCGAGGAGCTCGGTGGTGACGCGGTTGATGGCCTCAACCGGATCGCCGAAGGTCAGGCCGGAGACGCCGTCGGGAGAGACCATGCCGGGGGTGTCGGTGGTGACGACGCCGACGACGGCGATCGTGACGCCGCCCTTCTCGTAGGTGGCGTACTCCTGCAGCGGCGCGGCGACGGTGGTGCCGGAGCTGTAGACGTTGGCCGCGAGGTACGGGAAGCTGGACAGGTCGTTGACGCGGCCGGAGAGATCGTTGAAGCCGCGGTCGAACTCGTGGTTGCCGACGGTGCTGACGTCGAGAGCAGCAGCGTTGAGAATCTCAAGCGTGGGCTCGTCGTCGAGGATGAAGGAGTCGAAGACGGAGGCGCCGATGTTGTCGCCGGAGCTGATGAGGAGGACGTTGTCCTCACCCTGGGCGGCGCGGGCTTCCTCAACGGGGGTGAAGAGCGCGGGGGCCGTGCTGAGGCGGCCGTGGAAGTCGTTGAAGCCGAAGACGCTCACCGTGGTGGTGGGGGCTTCGCAGCTGCCGACTGCGGCGTTGGCGGTGGGGGCGAACGTGGTGAAGGTCAGTGCCCCCGCCACGAGTGCGCCGGCGGCCAGGCCTGCCGTCGAGCGCTTGGTGATGGTCGTCATTTTTCTCCGTTACTGGTACGTAGCTGAGTGTTTCCTGAACAAAACGCAGGTGTTCGAACTCACTCTTTCCCGGCGCTGGGCAAAGGGTCAAGTTCGTTGCCGAAAATTCATCTGCGGGTCAACGCTACGACACATTGGCCCTTGAAAGCGACCCCTCTAGGCCATTTAATGCAACCAATCCGGCCGATTGTGCGACACCCCCAAAGATCGGCCGTCCATCTTGGAGCGTCTGAAGGCTGCCTG
>DYZF01000259.1 GCA_020741375.1 Tessaracoccus flavescens | reverse complement strand
GGGGTCGCCACCAGGCTGGGGCGTCGAGCTCTGGGCGAGGATGCCGTCCCGAACTATGACGAATCGCTGCCCAAGGGCTCGGGCCTGCGCCGTCGGCCGAAGCGTCGGGATCGACGGCGGGCGGGCGGGGTCGCGGCCTACTTCCCCTCCTGCCTGCAGACGATGTTCGGCGCAGAAGGCCAAGGCGTGTTCTCCGCGTTCAACGAACTGTGCAACCGCGCCGAGGTGCCAGTGCAACTGCTCGACGCGTCGGGCCTGTGCTGCGGCTCGCCGTGGCGCGCGAAGGGCCTAACCGACGGTTACAACACCATGCGCGACAAGGTCTTCCACAAGTTCGGGAAGCGACGCAACCTCACGGTGGTCTGCGATGCGACGAGCTGCACCGACGGCCTCAAGGCCATGACCGCCGACTGGGATCTCACCGTCGTCGACGTTGTCCAATTCGCCGCTGAACGCCTCCTCCCGGAGCTCACGCTGACGCGGCCGATCAAGTCGCTGGCGCTGCACCCCACCTGCGGTTCCGCCCGTCTGGACATCGACGACCACCTCTTGGCGTTGGCCAACTTCATCTCCGACGACGTCGTCGTGCCGGGCGCGTGGGCCTGCTGCGGCTTCGCCGGAGACCGCGGGCTGCTGCACCCCGAACTCACCGAATCCGCGACGGCGCCCGAAGCCGCCGAGGTGAAGGAACGCGAGTTCACCGCCTACGCGTCGGTGAACCGGACGTGCGAGATCGCGATGTCGAGGGCCACCGGCCGCACCTACGTGCACATTCTGGAGTTGCTGGCGCAAGCCACGCGCTGATCGCCGAAAGGCGGCCACTTCTTCACGGACTCGACCCCTCACCGTGAATCCTGTGGTCAGAGATTCGAGAATGCCCTTGACCGAGACCCAAGCGCGAACTAGATTGCTAGCATGACAGCAAAGCAGCAATGCAATGTCTACCTGCCGCCGGATCTCATCCGCGAGATCAAGCACCGCGCGGTAGACGAAGGCCTGAGCCTCTCCGGAGTTGTTGAGAAGGCCCTTCAGCAGTACCTGTCCAACCCTCAGGAGGACCCGAAATGATCCGCACCGCTCCGATTCAGTTCACCAACAACCCTGATGCGTGGGTCTCCCTGCTCACCGCACTCGGCGGCACGCTCGTCACCGACTCGCCCGGCTGGAAGGTCGTCCGGTTCGGCGGCGGCGTCGTCGCGCTGCACGGCGCTGACAGCGAGGAGCGCTCCGGCGACCTCGAATTCTGGTTCGACGCCACTGACCCCGAGGCGGCCGCCCGGGCGACCGGCGGCGAGGTGCAGCACCGCGAGCTTGAGGGCGCAGGCACCGTCTGGGAGGCTCTGATGGCCGACGGCCAGCGCCTGGGATTCAACCCGTGGTCGGCGGACTCCGACGGCCCCGCGGGCCAGCTGTCCGTGATGCCAATCTGGTCCACCCCCGACGTCGACGCCGCAGCTACCGCCCTCAAGGGCATTGGTGCCGAGCCCCGCATCGCGTCGGATTCGGGCGTCTGGGCCGACTTCACCGTCGACGACGGCCTGATCGCGGTGCACTCTGGCACCGGCTGCGCCTCGACGCTCTCGTTCGAATCGGCGGGCCCCCTCGATGCGCTCGCCGAGCAGTTGGAGGCCAAGGGCATGGCTGTGCGAGTCATCGATGAGAACTTCGGCCGCACGCTGCGCGTCGACCACCCAGATGGCCGCGAGGAAATCTGGATCAACGCCCAGCAGGACGACCTCTACGGCTACCACGAGCGCTGAGCGTCAGTCCCCCAACGCCGTCCCGACGCCGCGGGCAGCCTTGATCCAAGCGTGATCCACAGGCACCGTCTTCAGGTTGCCCGCGACGTCGGCGAGCGGCACCGGCACCGCCTCGCCGGCCTGGGACGCCACCGTGACGCCGAACGTCCCCTTGGCCACGAAATCAGCACCGGCGGAGCCGAGGAGCGTTCCCAAGAGGCGGTCGTTGGCGTCTGGTGTGCCACCGCGCTGCACGTAGCCAAGGACGGTGACGCGGGATTCCAAGCCGGTTGCCTGCTCTAGTTCGGCGGCAACCTTGAAGGCGTTGTCGCGGTGGCTCGCCTCGACGGTGGCCCGGTGACGGTCTGCCGCGGCCTTCGCCTCCGGCGTCGACGCAGCCTTGCGCAACGCCTCGGCCGCCTGCATGTCGGCGGTGTCCTCCTCGTTGCGAGCACCCTCCGCCAGAGCGATGACCGAGAAGTTGCGCCCGGAGCTCGCCCGGCGCTTGACCGATTCGGCCACCGACTCGATGTTGTAGGGCACCTCTGGGATGAGGATGACGTCTGCCCCGCCGGCGATGCCAGCGCCGAGCGTCAACCAGCCGGCCTTGTGGCCCATAATCTCCACGACGATGACGCGGTGGTGGGAGTGCGCCGTCGAATGCAGGCGGTCGACGGCCTCAGTGGCGATGCCGAGCGCAGTGGAGAAGCCGAAGCTGGTGTCGGTGTGGGCGATGTCGTTGTCGATGGTCTTCGGGAGGTGGATCACGTTGAGGCCGGCGTCGCTGAGCCGCTTGGCGTTCTTGGCCGTGCCGCCACCGCCGATGCAGACGAGCGCGTCGAGCTTGTTGCGCTCACAGTTCTCGATGATGGTGGGGATCATGTCGCGGACCTCGCCGTCGATCATCATCTTGTGCGGCTTGTCGCGCGACGTGCCCAGCACCGTTCCGCCGATGGTGAGGATGCCGGAGAGCGCAGACGAATCGAGCAGGCGCCACTTGTCCTCGGCCAAACCCTTGATGCCCTGCTCGAATCCAATCAGTTCCATCCCGTGATGGCCGATGGCCGACTTGCCGAAGCCGCGGATCGCCGCGTTGAGCCCGGGCGAATCGCCGCCCGCGGTGAGGATGCCGACCCGCTTCTTCGCGCCCATGTCTTGCCTTCCGTCGCTGACGGACCCACTCTACCGAGCGTGACAGTGGCGCACCGTAGACTGAAAAACATGACCGCCGAGCCACACCGCCTCGATTCTCTGCGTTGCGCAGATCACGACAGAGAACTCGTGGCCCAGCTTCTCAACAGCGCCTACGCCGACGGCCGCCTCACGTTCGATGAGCACGCCGAGCGGATCACGAAGGCCTACGACGCCAAGACCTTCGGGGATCTGAACGGGCTCACCACAGATCTCGTAAAGCTCTCCTCGTA
Source organism: Tessaracoccus flavescens (assembly GCA_020741375.1). GTDB lineage: Bacteria > Actinomycetota > Actinomycetes > Propionibacteriales > Propionibacteriaceae > Arachnia > Arachnia flavescens_A. The sequence continues at coordinate 10,598 of DYZF01000259.1, read as the reverse complement.
CCAGCCGTCGCCGGCACCGTCGGTGCCCAGCGCGCAGCCGGTGTACGGGGCCCCAGACTTCCCGGCCACTCGGCCCACCGTCGGCCCGGTCGCGGCCACGGGCTTCACGGGCGGGTCGGCGCTGCTATCCACCTACCGCCCCGGGCACATCGAGCACGTCGCCGGCACGGTCAGCCTCAACTCCTGGCTGGGCGAGGTGCGAGCCGATTTCAGCACCGCCACCTTCGCCGCCAACGACATCACCATCCACATCGGCGGTGCCATGTGCGAGGTGAAGATCCGGGTGCCGGAGGGGGTCACCGTCGATTCCTCCGGCCTCAGCATGCTGCTGGGCGAGGTCAAGGTCGACGGCGTACGCCCGGCCCGCGACGGCCAGGGGGTCAGGCTCCGGCTGCACGGCACTGTCATGATGGGCGAGGTCAAGATCATCGGCCCCGACGCCCGCCGCAACCAGTTTGAGAGGTTCAAGCCCTGATGAACGAACTCTTCGCGCCTCCCGGCGTGGAATGGCAGCGGTTGTCGCCGAACTACCTGAAGCTCAAGCTGTTGATGATCCCTCTGGTGTGGATCGTGTTCTTCGGGGCGCTGGCTGCCCTCGCCTTCTGGCTGTTCCCGTCGTGGGTGGGCTGGACGGTCATCGGAGTTGGCGTCGTCTGGTTGGCGTGGCGGATCTGGCGCGCCCCGCGGGTGTTCCGCTCCTGGGGCTACGCCGAGCGCGACGAAGACGTCTACCTGACCCACGGGATCTTCTTCAAGAACCTCACCTGCGTGCCCTACGGGCGCATGCAGTTGGTGCAGGTGAACTCAGGCCCGTTGCAGCGCGCGTTCGGGCTGGCGAGCGTTCAGATGGTCACGTCCTCCACCAGCGGCTCGATCGACATCCCCGGCCTCACCGCCGCCGACGCCGCAGCCCTCCGCGACCGCCTCATCGAGCACGGCGAGAATCAGCAGGCCGGCATTTGATGGACGACACAACCCTCCCGGAGGCCTCGGAGGTCAGCCCACGCGACGTCGGTCAGAAGGTGATCGAACGCCCCAGCCCGCTCACGGGGCTGGCGCACAGCGGCATCGTGCTGGTGGCCGCCGGCGTCATGTTCTTTCGCGAGATCAGCGAGAGCGGTCTGGCCAACATCGGCACGTTCGGGCTGTTCGCCGGGATCGGCACGGCCATCGTCGTCGTCATCGCCGGGATCACCGGCGTGTTGGCGTGGCGCACCACCACCTTCATCGCCGACGATGACGAGTTCCGGATCGAACGCCGTCTGATCTGGGCGTCGTCGTCGCGGATCGATTACACCAAGGTGCAGTCCGTCGACGTGACCCAGCCGTTCGTCGCTCGGCTGCTCGGCTTGGCCAAGGTGCAGATCGACGTCGGCGGAGCCGGCGGGCAGTCGCTGGCCTTCCTCACCAAGGCGCGGGCGGAGGCACTGCGCGAGCACATCTTGGCGCGCGCCCACGTCGCGAAGCTGGGCCCGGCCGCCCAGCAGTCCGCGATCCAGAGCGGGGTTCCCTTCGAGCCCGGATCGGCGGGAAACGTTCCGGCCGGCTCCGCCGCGCCAGACTTCATGCCCGGCCCAGAGCAGGGGTTCCCGGGCTCCCCGCACCTCAGCCCCGCGCCGAACGCGCCGGAGGAACCGGTGCACGCCGTCTCCATCCCGACGCTTCTGTTGGGCACTTTCCTGTCCTCCACCTCCCTCGTCTTCGTCGTCATGGCGGCTGTGATCCTCGCCATCACCCTCATCTTCGACAGCTCCCCCGCCGTCTTCGGCCTCCTCGTCGGCGCCGTCGCCTGGGTGTGGAATCAGTTGGGCACCAACTGGAACTTCCGGATGACTCGCCGCGACGGGGCCCTGCGGATCAGCCGCGGACTCACGTCCACCACGGCGCAGGGTCTGCGCCCGGAGCGCATCCAGGGCGTGGTGATCGAGCAGGACCTGCTGCAGCGGCTCACTGGCCTCTACCGCATGCAGGCGAGCGTGCTGGGCTACAACGATCCGACGGCGGAGGACGGCGGCAACAAGAAGTCGGTCATCCTGCCTTTCGGCTCTTGGGCCGACGTCGAGACGGTGCTGCGCGCCATCTGGCCCGACACCGACCTGAGGCAGATCCAGCCCACCCCGCAGCCCAACCGCGCCCGCTGGCTTACCCCGATCAACTGGTGGACGCACACCTGGGGCGTCGGGCCAGACGTCCTCGTCGCCCGCCACGGCCTGTTCGAGAACCGCCTAACCGTGGTGCCGCATCGTCGGATGCAGTCCATCGGCGTCACGCAGGGGCCGCTGCAGCGCCTGCTGAAGCTCGCCACCGTCGAGATTCACACCACCGACGGCCCCGTCTCACTGAAGCTCTATCACGTGGACGAGCGGGTGGCTCGGGAGATCTTCGACGCTCAGATCATCCGCGGTCGCGAGGCGCGCGCAGCCGCGGCATGATCAGCCGACCGGCCAGTCGCAGCTGAAGCTTCACTTCAGTTAAAACCAGCCGGCCCTCTGCTTCCCGACGGCGAACCTCTATAGTTTCGCCCATGAACTTCATCTTGGGCATCGACGTCGGCGGCTCTGGCATCAAGGGTGCCCCCGTCGATCTTGAGGCGGGCGATTTCGCCGCCGATCGTCTCCGCATTCCGACTCCCGAAAAGTCCACCCCGAAGGCCGTTGCCGAGGTGATCGGCGAGATCATCGACGCCTTTGAGGACCAGATCGGCGACAACCCCGTCGGCATCACCATCCCCGCCCCCGTCGTCCACGGAACCGTGCCGTTCATCGCGAACCTCGATCAGAAGTGGGCCGGGCTCAAGGCCGACGAGTACTTCGAGGACAAGCTGGGCCGCCCGATCACGCTGGTCAACGACGCTGACGCCGCCGGCCTCGCCGAGGTGCACTTCGGCGCCGCCAAGGACCACCCCGGCCTCGTCATCCTGACCACGCTGGGCACCGGCATCGGCTCGGCCATCATCTACCGCGGCGTGCTGCTGCCCAACGCTGAACTCGGGCACCTCGAGATCGACGGCTTCGACGCGGAGAAGCGGGCGGCGTCGTCGATCAAGGACAAGGAAGGCCTCTCGTACAAGACGTGGGCCGAGGAGCGCCTACAGCGCTACTACAGCCACGTCGAGATGCTGTTCTCCCCGGACCTGTTCGTCGTCGGCGGCGGCGTGTCGAAGGATTGGGACGAGTTCGGCGACCTGCTGGATCTCAAGACCCCGATCATTCCGGCGAAGCTGCGCAACAAGGCCGGCATCATCGGCGCGGCCCTCGCCGCCAAGGATGAGATGGATCACCCTGACCGCCTCAAGGAGATCGACAAGGCCAACAAGAAGAAAAAGAAGTAGCAGCCAACCCTGCAACGCACAACGCCCCGGTTCTCTCGAGCCGGGGCGTTGTGCGTGTGGTGAGGCGTCTACATGCGCTCGGGGGCGTCGATGCCGAGGAGGTACAGACCCTTGGCGAGCACCTGCTTGACGGCAGCCCACAGAGCGAGGCGCGAGGCGCGCACGTCGCCCTCGGCCTTCAGCGCCGGGCAGGTTTCGTAGAACGACGCCGCCGTGCTGGCCAGCTCGTACAGGTAGGTGCACAGTTTGTGCGGCTGCAGCTCGTGAGCCACCTCGTCGACGACGTCGCCGAAGCCGCTGAGCTGGAGCGCCAACTGCTGCTCGACGGGCTCCTCGAGGACCGTCACCGCACCCCAGTGGAGATCCTGCGCCTCGGCGTTGCGGAGAATGTTCGACGCGCGGGCGTGCGCGTACTGGAGGTAGGGGCCGGTGTTGCCGGTGGTCTTGACCATGCGCTCGGCGTCGAAGGTGTAATCCTTCTGCAGGCCGGAGCTGAGGTCGGCGTACTTGATCGCGGCGAGTGCCACGTTGGGCGCGGCCTCCTCCTCGGCGGCGTCGAGGAGGGATTCGAGCGAGGCGGCCGAACCGTCACGAGTCTTGAACGGGCGACCGTCCTGACCCAACACCATGCCATAGCCGACGTGCTGCGCCGTGACATCCTCGGGCAGGAACCCGGCCTTGCGGGCGGCGGCGAATACCTGGGCGAAGTGCCCGGCCTGGCGCGCGTCGGTGACGTAGATGAGGCGGTCGGCCTCGATCTCCTGCACTCGACGGCGAATGGCCGCGAGGTCTGTGGTGGCGTAGCCGTAGCCGCCGTCGCGCTTGCGCACGATGAGCGGGGCGTCGAAGCCGTCGACGAAGACGCAGAGGGCGCCGTCGTCCACCACCGCGACCCCGGACTCCTCGAGTTCCTTCACCAGAACGGGCAGGTCGTCGTTGTAGGTGCTCTCGCCGGCTAGGTCGTCGTCGGTGAGCAGGACGCCGAGGCGACGGTAGGCCTCGTTGAACGCGGGCTTGGAGATTTCGACGAGCTGGCGCCAGATGTTGAGCGATTCCTCGTCGCCGCCCTGGAACACGGCCACACGGGCGCGGGCACGGGTGGCGAAATCCTCGTCCTCCTTGAAGCGGGAGGCGGCGCGCTTGTAGAGGGCGTCGGCCTCGGCGAGGGTGAGCTGCGACGCGTCGATGCCCTCGTCGAGCACCTGCTCGATCAGCATGCCGAACTGGGTGCCCCAGTCGCCGATGTGGTTCTGAGCGATGACGGTGTGGCCGATGGTGGACAGCACGCGGTTGAAGCAGTCGCCGATGATCGTGGTGCGCAGGTGACCGACGTGCATCTGCTTGGCGACGTTGGGCGCCGAGTAGTCGATGACGACGCGCTGCGGGTACGCGGCGGGGTTGATGCCGGAGTGCGGATCTTCGAGCAGCCCGGTGGCCGATTCGGCGAGCACGTCGGAGCGCATGCGGAAGTTGATGAAGCCGGGTCCGGCGATCTCGAGCGGCTCGCAGAGGTCGGCGACGTCGAGCTTCTCGACGATGTCGGCCGCCACCTCGCGCGGTGGGCGACCCTCCTGCTTTGCCAGGCGGAGCGCCACGTTGGACTGGAAGTGGCCGAACTGTGGCTTGGTGGCCGGACGCATCTCCGGATCAACCCCCGTGAGGTCGCGGAGGCGGGCGTCGAGGAGCGCGGGCAATGACTGCATGGGAGCCATTCTTTCACTGCCCGCGGGCGGGTTCCACTTCTACAACGCGTCGACGGCGGCCCGCTCGATCGCGAGACCGGCGCGGTAGCGCTCCATGAACTGGTTGAAGCCCTCAACGTCAGCCGCGTCGGGCTGGACCGTGTCCACCTCAGCGCCGGCGAAGACCTCCGAGCCGAGCCAATCGGCCAGCGACTGGCCCTCGACGTCGAGGAACGCCGCCAACAGGGCCATGCCCCAAGCGCCACCCTCGCCGGCGAGGTCGCCGACGGAGACGGGGGTATCCATCGCGGCCGCGAGGAACCGCTGCGCAACACCCTTCGTCTTGAACAGGCCGCCGTGGGCGAACATCGAATCCAGCTCGACGCCCTCGTCCTTGAGCAGCACGTCCATGCCGACGCGCAGCGCGCCGAGCGAGGAGAACAGGTGCGTGCGCATGAAGTTGGCCAGCGTGAAGCTGCTCTCCGGCGTGCGGACGAACAGAGGACGGCCCTCTTCCAAGCCGGTGACGTGCTCGCCGGCGAGGTAGTTGTACGCGAGCATGCCGCCGCCGTCGGGGTCGCCGTCGAGCGCAGAACGGTAGAGGGTCTCGAAGAGCGTGGTGGTGTCGACGTCTGCGCCCAGCGCCGCCGCGACCTCACCGAACAGCGACACCCACGCCGATAGATCGACGGTGCCGTTGTTGCAGTGCGCCATGGCGACGAGGTCGCCGGCGGGGGTGGTGACGAGGTCGATCTCCTCGCGCAGCTGCGAGAGCTCCTTCTCCAGCACCACCATCGCGAAGATCGACGTGCCGGCCGAGACGTTGGCGGTGCGCCGGGCGACGGAGTTGGTCGCGACCATGCCGGTGCCGGCATCGCCCTCCGGCGGCGCGACGGGGATGCCGGCCTGCAGGGTTCCGGTGGGATCGAGGAGACGCGCGCCCTCGTCGGTCAGGGTTCCGGCCTGCTCGCCGGCGCTCAGCACGCGGGGCAGGAGGTCGCGGATCTTCCAGCCCACGCCCTTGCCTGCGGCGCGGTCGTCGAACTGGTTGAGCATGGTCTCGTTAAACGAGCCGGTGGTGATGTCGATCGGGAATATGCCGCTGGCTTCACCCACGCCGGCGGTGCGCTCGCCCGTCAGCTTGTAGTTCACGTAGACCGCCAGCGTGTTCAGCGAGGCGATCCGGGCCACATGCTCTTCGCCGTTGAGCACGGCTTGGTACAGGTGCGCGATGGACCAGCGCTGCGGGATGGCGTGCTGGAACAGCTGGGTCAGTTCGCCGGCCGCTTCGCCGGTGATGGTGTTCTGCCAGGTGCGGAAGGGAACCAGAAGGGAGCCGTCGCCGTCTAACGCCAGATAGCCGTGCATCATGCCGGAGATGCCGAGCGCGCCCACTCGTTCCAGCTTCACGCCGTACGTGGACTCGACGTTGGCGGCGAGATCCGCGTAGGCGGCTTGCAGGCCGGACCAGATGGCGAGTTCGTCGTACGTCCACACGCCGTCGGCCAGCTTGGACTTCCACTCGTGGCCGCCGGTGGCCAGCGGTTGCCGGTCCGGGCCGATGAGGACGGCCTTGATGCGGGTTGAGCCGAACTCGATACCGAGCGCCGTCTGTGCCGCTGCGATCACTGCAGTCTTGTCCACTGGTAAACCTCCGAGGCTAGATGCCCCATTCTGGCGCAATCCATGGGCAGCGGGAAGGCGGGGCCCCGATTGGCTCGGTACTGGTTAACTAGCCTCATGCGCGTTTCTGTGATCGGCTGCGGGTATCTCGGTGCCGTCCACGCGGCCTGCATGGCCGAACTGGGCCACGACGTCGTCGGGCTCGATGTGGATGAGAAGAAGGTTGGGTTGCTGGCGGAGGGAACGCCCCCGTTCCACGAGCCCGGCTTCCCGGAGCTGCTGAAGCGGCACGTCGAGTCCGGGAAGCTGCGCTTCACGACGGATCCCGCGCAGATCGCCGACGCGGAGATCCACTTCATCGGCGTGGGCACGCCGCAGCTGCAGGGCCGGCTGGGCGCAGACATGACCTACGTGAACCAGGCGGTGGCGACCATCATCGAGCACGCGGCGCCGTCGGCTGAGGGCCGGCCGGCGCTGGTCGCGGGCAAGTCCACGGTCCCCGTCGGCACCGCACAAGGGATCGCCGACAAGCTCGCAGCATCTGGCAAGAACCTGCTGCTCGCGTGGAACCCGGAGTTCCTGCGCGAGGGCTACGCCGTTCAAGACACCCTCACCCCGGACCGCTTCGTCTACGGCCTGCCCGACGACCGCGAGCAGGGCGAGATCGCCAAGGCCATGCTGGACGAGTGCTACGCGACGGCGCTGGCCGCCGGCACCCCGCTGGTTGTGGCCAACTATCCGACGGCGGAGCTGGTCAAGGTAGCCGCCAACAGCTTCCTCGCCACCAAGATCTCGTTCATCAACGCCATGGCCGAGCTCTGCGACGCCACGGGCGGCGACGTCACCCGCTTGGCCCAAGCGATCGGCTACGACGACCGGATCGGCTCCAAGTTCCTGCAGGCCGGCATCGGCTTCGGCGGCGGCTGCCTACCGAAGGACATCCGCGCGTTCATGGCCCGGGCGGGCGAGCTGGGCGTCGACGAGGCCCTCACGTTCCTGCGCGAGGTGGACACCATCAACCTTCGCCGTCGCGACCACGCCGTCAACCTGGCCGAGGAGGCAGTTGGCGGTCGTTTGGTGGGCAAGAAGATCGCCGTGCTGGGCATCACCTTCAAGCCGGACACCGACGACCTGCGCGACTCCCCCGCCCTCGACATCGCAGGTCGCTTGTACGCCCGCGGGGCGGAGCTGGCCGTCGTCGATCCGGCGGCGGCGGGCCACCTGCGCGAGCGCCAGCCCGAGATCAACGTGCCTGACACCGTCGAGGAGGCGGTGACGGACGCCAATGTGGTGATGATCCTGACGCCGTGGCGCGAGTTCGTCGATCTGGATCCGGCGGCGCTCCTTCCGCTGGTGAAGTCGCCGAACGTGATCGACGGGCGCAACGTCTTGGACCCGCACCGCTGGAGCGAGGCCGGCTGGAACTACTTCGGCATGGGTCGCGGCGTCCCGGCCTGGTAGGTCGCGGCTGGCTCGGCTCCAGGGGAATGAGCAATTAGATAGGTTCGTTGCCCACTTAGGCCGCTCTTGCGGCGTGTCGCGACGACGAGCCCATCTAATTGCTCATTCCCTCAGCTGGCCCGACGGCGCACGCTAGCGGAGGTGGAAGCGCTCGGCCTTGTCGATGGGGCCGGTGAGCAGGATCTCATCGTCCGAGCTGAGGACGGTGTCGCCCGTCACATCGGCCCAATCGGAGCCGCCGTGCTTCGACGCGATGATCGTCACCCCGAACTTGCTGCGGACGTGCAGATCGCGGATCGGCTTGCCCACAACCGCGACCGGTGGGTGCGTCCGCACCAGCGCGTAGCCGCCGCCCAGCTCGATGTAGTCCTGCAGCCGGGCGCGCAGCTGATGCGCGACCCGCTTGCCGATCGACCGCTCGGGGTGGACGACGTGCTGCACCCCGATCTGCTCGAGGATGCGCCCGTGCGCGTCCGAGACGGCCTTGGCCCACACCTGCGGCACCCCCAGGCTCAGTACCAGGGAGGCGGTCAGCAGGCTCGCCTCGATGGAGTCGCCGATCGCCACGACGACGACCTCCGCCTCGTGCACCGCCAGTTGGCGCAGCACCTCTTCTTGGGTGGCGTCCGCCTGCACCACGTGGGTCAGGCGACCGTTCAACCGCTGGACGATGTCCTCGTTGCGCTCGATGCCGAGCACGTCCGCGCCGGCGGCCATCAGCTCCAGCGCGACCGACTCGCCGAAGCGCCCCAACCCGATGACGACGACGCGCTCAGTCAGGGCATTCGGCTTCTTGAAGCTTCCGAAGTTAACCAATGATCGGCCTTTCCTTGGGCAGTTCGAAGAGACGCTTGCGGCGCGCGAGCGCCAGCGCCGACGCGAAGGTGATGGGCCCCAGCCGGCCCACGTACATGAGGAAGCACAGGATCAGTTGCGACCCCGTGTCGAGTTGCGCCGTGATCCCCGTCGACAACCCGACGGTGCCGAACGCCGAGATGGCCTCGAACAGCACGCGGTCCAACCCGAACGGGCTGAGCAGCATGATGGTGCCGGTGGCCCCGACGACGAGCGCGACGGCGAGCAGCGCCACGGAGATTGCCTGCCGGTGGACGGCGCGGGAGAGTCGCTTGCCGAAGATGTGGACGGCGGAATCGCCGCGCACCTCGGTCCAGATGATGAAGAACAGGACGGCGAACGTCGTGAGCTTGATGCCGCCGCCCGTGCCGGCGGGGCCGGTGCCGATGAACATCAGCACGTCCATGCCCAGCCAGGTTGATTCGTGCATGGCGCCGACGTCGAGCGAGTTGAACCCCGACGTGCGCGTCTGCACCGAGTGGAAGAACGACGCGAGCAGCTTCTCGCCCACGGGCAGCGGACCCAGAGTGGCGGGATTCGTCCACTCCAGCGCGCCGATGTAGAGCCAACCGGCCAGCAGGAACAGCGGCGTCAGCACGAGGACCAAACGCGTGTTCATCGACCAGCGAAGCAGGTCGAACCCGTGCCGCTTCAGCTGACGAAGCACAGGGAAGCCGAGCCCACCGAGGATCGTGGCGAAGGCGATGGGCAGGCAGATCCACGGGTCGCCGACGAGCGGCATGAGGTTGTCCGAGAAGAGCGCGAAGCCGGCGTTGTTGAACGACGACACCGCGTGGAAAGCCCCGTACCACAGCGCCTTGGGCAGCGAGTAGTCGTAACCGAGCCAGAACCGGAGGGTGAGCAGCGCCGTCGCGATCGCCTCGATGAGGAAGGTGATCTTGACGATGCCGGCGAGCACCTCGCGGATGCCGCCCACTTCCGCGTGCGCCTCAGTCGCGGCTGTGAGCTGCGAGCGCAGCGACAGCTTCCCGACGACGGCCAAACCGATGACGGTGGCGAGCGTCATGACGCCGAAGCCACCCACCTGAATCAGGCCCATGATCACGGCCTGCCCGAAGGGGGTCCAGTACAGCTGGGTGTCGACGACGGCGAGACCGGTGACACAGATCGCGGAGGTGGCGGTGAAGAACGCCTCCATGAAGGTGGCGCCGCCCGGATCATGCTTGGCCGAAGGCAACATGAGCAGTCCGATTCCGATCCAGACTGCCACGGTGAAGGCCAAGAAGATGGCGCGGACGGGCGTCAGCTTCCGCAGGGCGGTGAGCACGGCGTCACACTACTCCGCGATCGAGTCTTTCGAAAACGACCACGCTTTATACCCCTGGGGGTATACTCGAGGCATGAACAACTTGCCCAGCTGGAACCGCGTGCTCGTCGTCGTCGCCCACCCCGACGACGAATCCTTCGGCCTCGGCGCGGTCATCTCCTCATTCGTCGACGGCGGAGCCAGCGTCCACGTCACGTGCCTCACCGCGGGCGAGGCCTCCACCTTAGGAGCCGCGCCAGATTTGGCCGCCATCCGCGAAGCCGAACTGGCCGCCGCGGCCAGCCGGCTGGGCTGCGACGGCACCACCCTCCACCACCACCCCGACGGTGGGCTGGCCAGCGACCTCGCTGCGCTCGAA
>DYZF01000258.1 GCA_020741375.1 Tessaracoccus flavescens | reverse complement strand
ACCTCCGCGTCGTCACGCGCCAACTCGAGCACCTTGACCGCGACCTCGCGCCCCAGCACCTCATCGACGGCGCGGTACACCGTCGCCATGCCGCCGCGCCCGAGGCGTTCCTCGAGGCGGTACCGGCCGCCCATCAGGCTGCCTGGCGCAAGGGGTCCGGTCGGTTGAGTCATGAATTCAGCCTAGTCACCAAGTCCCCGCGATGGGGGTGAGGCAAGATGGCAGGCATGAAGACACATCGAACCAAGCTCTCCATCGTCGGCGCCGGTGCGGTCGGCACCGCGCTGGCTTACGCGGCCCTCATCAGGGGAGCAGCCACTCACGTCGCGCTGCATGACATCAACGCCACCAAGGTGCGGGCCGAAGCCCTTGACATGGCGCACGGCAGTCAGTTCCTCCCTCCGCACGTCACCGTTGATGGGTCCGACGACGTCGCCGTCACCGCCGGCTCGCATGTCGTCGCGGTGGCCGCCGGCGCCAAGCAGCAGCCCGGCGAGACCCGGATGGACCTGGCGTCGAAGACCGTCGAGATGATGAAGAAGCTCATCCCGCCGCTGGTGGAGCAGTCCCCCGACGCTGTGTTCCTGCTCGTCACCAACCCCGTTGATGTCACGACCCAGGCCGCGCTGAAGATCTCTGGCCTTCCCGTCAATCAGGTCTTCGGTTCGGGCACCGTCCTCGACTCGTCGCGACTGCGCTGGCTCATCGCGCAGGAGTGTGGGGTGGCGGTCAGCAACGTGCACGCCTACATCGCCGGCGAGCACGGCGACACGGAGACGCCGCTGTGGAGCACCGCGACCATCGGCGGGGTGCCGTTGGCCGCGTGGGAGCGGCAGATGGGCCAGCTCGACGAGACGGTCCGGGACCGGATCGCCGATCAGGTGGTGGGCGCCGCCTACGAGGTGATCGAGGGCAAGGGAGCCACCAACTACGCCATCGGACTAGCCGGGACCCGCATCATCGAGTCGGTGCTACGCGACGAGCACCGCGTCCTGCCCGTGTCGTCGATGCTCAACGACTGGCACGGCATCTCCGAGGTGTGCATGTCGGTGCCGCACATCGTCGACGGCTCGGGCGTGGGAACCGCACTCGAGCTGCCGCTCACCGACAACGAACTGGCCCGCTTGCGCGCCAGCGCGGACCACATCCGCGCAGTCGCCCGGGGGCTCGGCTTCTGAGGCTCACACCCTCGCCGGCAGCGCCTGGTTGATCGCCGAGACGCTGGCCTTCGCGTCGCCGAAGCACATCACCGTGTTCTCCTTGAAGAACAGCGGGTTCTCGACACCGGCGTAACCGGCGTTCATCGAGCGCTTGAAGACAACGACGGTGTCGGCCTCCCACACCTTCAGAACCGGCATGCCGGAGATCGGCAGGCCGGGCTCCTCGGCGGCGGGGTTGACGGTGTCGTTGGCGCCGATGACGAGCACGACGTCGGTCTCCGGGAAGTCGCCGTTGATCTCGTCCATCTCTTCGACGATGTCGTACGGCACGTGCGCCTCTGCCAGCAGCACGTTCATGTGGCCGGGCAAGCGACCCGCGACAGGGTGGATGCCGAAGCGAACCTTCGTGCCCTGCGCCGACAGTGCCTCCGTCAGCTCAGCGACCGGGTACTGGGCCTGCGCAACCGCCATGCCGTAGCCCGGCACGATGATGACGCTCTTGGCGTCGGAGAGCAGCCGCGCGACGTCGGCCGTCGACGCTTCTCGGTGCTCGCCGTGCTCTCCCGCGACTGCCGCGGTGGTGTCGTCGCCGAAGCCGCCCAGAATCACGGAGATGAAGGAGCGGTTCATGGCCTTGCACATGATGTAGGACAGGATCGCACCGGAGGCGCCGACGAGGGCGCCGGTGATGACGAGGACGCTCATGTCGAGCATGAAGCCCGAGAACGCCGCGGCCCAGCCGGAGTACGAGTTCAGCATCGAGACGACCACCGGCATGTCGGCGCCACCGATCGCGGCCACGAGGTGGATGCCCAGCAGCAGCGACAAGATGGTGGCGATGATCAGCGGGATGATCGAGTGCGTCGCGACGAACCACACGCCCAGCAGGACGAGCGCGATGACGATCGCAAGGTTCAGCCAGTGCCGGCCGGGCAGCGTCAGCGGCTTCGACGCGAAGCGGCCGTTCAGCTTGCCCCACGCGACGATGGAGCCGGTGAAGGTGACCGCGCCGATGAAGACGCCGAGGAATACCTCGATGGTGTGGAAGGCGTCGGCGTTGGGGTTGTCGAAGTAGACGTTGAAGCCCACCAGCACTGCGGCGGCGCCGACGAAGCTGTGCAGCAGGGCGATGAGTTCGGGCATGCCCGTCATCTCCACCTTGCGCGCGCGCCAGATACCGATGACGGCGCCGATGCCGATCGCGCCGTACAGCAACGCCGCGGAGGCGGGCTGCAGGTTGTGGTTGGCGTAATCGGTGTAGGCGATCGCGAAGTTAGTGGCGACAAGGGCGAACACCATGCCCATCACACCGAACGCGTTGCCCTTCTTAGCGGTCTCGTGCTTGCTGAGGCCGGCGAGCGCGAGGATGAACATGAGGCCGGACGCAATGTAGGTGGCGTCGATGAAGTTGCTCAGCATGACGAGATCAGCCCTTCCGGAACATGTTGAGCATCCGGGCGGTCACGGTGAAGCCGCCGAAGATGTTGATGGAGGCGATGAGGACGGCGATGGTCGCGAGGATCTTGACCGTCCAGTTGTCGCTGGCGAGCTGCGTCATGGCGCCCACGATGATGATGCCGGAGATGGCGTTGGTCACCGACATGAGCGGCGTGTGCAGCGCGTGCGTCACGTTCCACACGACGTAGTAGCCGACGACGACGGCCACGACGAACACGCCGAACAGGCCGACGAGCGACGACGGCGCGAAGGTCAGCGCCGCGATCATCGCGAGCGAGCCCACACCCACCCACAGCACTTGGTGCCACCACGGGCGCGGAGGTTTCGGTTCCTTGACCGCGACCTCCTTCGCAGGCTCAGCCGCGACGGCGGGGGCCGGGGCGGCCGCGACCTGCACCGGCGGCGGCGGGAACGTCACTTCGCCGTCGCGGGAGACGGTCATGGTGCGCAGCACCTCGTCGTCGAAGTCGACGACAGCGACGCCGTCCTTCTCCGGGGTCATGAGCTGCAGCGCGTTGACGAGGTTGGTGCCGTACAGCTGCGACGCCTGGCCGGGGAGGCGGCTGGCGAGGTCGGTGTAGCCGATGATGGTCACGCCGTTGTCGGTGGTGTACGCCTCGCCCGGGCGGGTGAGCTCGCAGTTGCCGCCGCCCTGAGCGGCGAGGTCGACGATGACGGAGCCGTTCTTCATCGACGCCACCATGTCGGCCGTGATCAGCTTCGGCGACGGGCGGCCGGGGATGGCGGCGGTGGTGATGATGATGTCGGTCTTGGGCGCCTGCTCGGCGTACAGCTCGGCGGCGCGCGCGGCGTAATCGGCGCTGGCCTCCTTGGCGTAGCCGTCGGAGCTGACGCCCTGATCGCTGGCGACGTGGAGGAACTTGGCGCCCATCGATTCGACCTGCTCGGCCGTCTCGGGGCGGACATCCGTGGCGGAGACGACGGCGCCCATCGAGTTGGCGGCGCCGATGGCGGCCAAGCCGGCGACGCCGGTGCCCGCGACCAGCACGGTGGCCGGCGGCACCTTGCCCGCGGCCGTGACCTGGCCGGTGAAGAAGCGACCGAAGTGGTGCGCGGCCTCGACGACGGCGCGGTAGCCGGAGATGTTGGCGAACGCGCTCAGCGCATCCAGGGCCTGCGCGCGGGAGGTGCGCGGCACCATGTCCATGCTCATGCCCGTGATGCCAAGCTCGGCGAGGCGCTGCGTCAGCGCCGCGTCCTGACGCGGGTGGAGGAACGCCATCAAGATGGCCCCTCGCTTCATCAGCGCGAGCTGCGCCTCGGCGGGGGCGTTGACTGCCAGCACGAGGTCGGCGCCCCAGGCGTCGGCTGCGCTGCCGATCCGGGCGCCTGCTGCCTCATAGGCTGCGTCGTCGAACGCTGCGAGGGCCCCTGCGCCGGATTCGACGATGACGTCGTAACCGAGCTTCAGAAGCCCTTCAACTGATTTGGGGGTAGCCGCGACTCTCGTGTCGCTGACCTCACGTGGCACACCAATGTCCATGGTGCACACGCTATCGGTAGGCCCCCGGGAGGTATGAGGCGGGGGTGGAGTTCTTCGACGACAAGGCACTGGGTGCTGGTTCGGTGACCGGAGGCTGCCGCCGGGCATGACGAAACCCCTCCCGCGTACCAGTGGACAAGGGTCCACAAGCTGCGAAAGGGGCTTCGGTCATGTGCCTGGCGGTGCTACTCAACCAGGGGTTCTACTCAGACGCGATCCGGCTGCGCCAGGCCGCCGTCGAGCGGGTCGTCGCCCTCGCGCTTGACGGGGTTGCCGTACTCGTCGAGCTCAGCTTCCTCGCCGTCTTCGGTGTAATCGGAGTTGTTGACGCCGTCCGGAACTTCGCCGGGCGCGACGAAATCCTCAGCCGGGCGACCGAAATCCGACACGTCGTCGAGCTGCTCTTCCTCCGTCTGGAGATCCGCGCCGGCGAAGGACTCGTGCTCAGCGCGAGCCGGGGCAGCCGCGAAATCATCCGCGACGTAGTCGGCGTCACCGACATCGCCGAACGTGGCCGCGCGGGTGGCGTCGGTGGCGACGTAGGTGTCGACACCGTCGACGTCGACATCCACCGGGTCAGCCACGTACGCGGCGTCGTCGGACAGGTCGTCGACCACTGGGGCCGGCACGGTGCCGGCATCCTCGCGGCGCGCGAACGGAGAACCCTGCTTGGACGCGGTCTCGCGGCCACGCTCAGCCATGTCGCGGTAGCCGCGGGTGAGGTCGTCGAAGAACTTGTCGAGCTGCTCCTTGAGCTGGTTCAGGAAGTCCTTCGCGCCGGCTTCGCGCTCGGGCGTCTCGGGGTGCGTCTCGGCGTACTGACGCTTCTGATCGTCGTAGAAGGCCTTGGCTTTGTCTCCCACCAGACCGGCGAAGCCGACGGCGGCGTACGCGGTGTCGGTGGCGAACTTCACGATGCCCTCGCCCAGCTGATCGGGCGTGAGCTTCTCGTGCCGGCTGTGGCCGGTGCGCGTGAGGTCTTCGTGGGCGGCGCCGTCGACACCGTCGGCGTAGGGAGCATCCATCGGGTCTGCACCCGGCTGCGTCAAGTCTGCAGGGTGCTCCTGCACGAACTCGGCGTACTCAGCCTCGACGGCGTCGCCGCTGGGCTGGGTGGAAACGGAATCGGGGTTGTCGCGGAGGTCACGAGTGGTGAAGTCGTTGTCGACGTGCTCGCCATACTCGTTGTTGAAGTCGTTGTTGTCCTGGGACATGGTGGCTCCTTCCGGCCTAGACATACCAGTGTGCCGTGCGAAGGGGCTAGCCAAAAGGGGTTTGGGAGGAAATCGTCCCTGATTCCTCCCTGAGCGAACCCTAGGAGGCGGTGGGCGGAAGCGCCAGCGGGCGGCTCGGCCGGAACCGGCCGTGATGCACCGCGCCGGAGGCCTCGGCGGTGAAGAGGCGCGAGGCAACCTGATCCGATTGGACCCGACGCAGCGTCTCCGCCATGCGTTCCATCTGATCGTGCAGGCTCTCCACCTGCGCCTCAAGCGCGAGGATCCGGCGGATCCCCTCAAGATTGATGCCCTCCGACTGGCTCATCTGCTGAATGTGGCGCAGCTTCGCAATATCTCGGAGGGAGTAGCGGCGCCCGCGACCGCGGGCCCGCTTGGGCACGACCAGACCCAGGCGGTCGTAACCGCGCAGGGTCTGGGCGTGCATGTCAGCCAGCGACGCCGCGACAGAGACGGTGAACACCGCCGCATCTGGGTCGAAGCGCTGTGGAAGAAGGCGGTCCATCTAGATCACCCTCCGAACAGGGCGTCCCGCGGATTGGTCTGATGCGCCTTCTCCGCGTACTCCTGCAGCGCGGCCTTGGCCTCGTCGCTCAGATCGTCGGGCACCTGCACCTTGAGCGTGACCAAGAGATCACCCTTGGAGCCGTCGGACTTGCGCGCGCCCTTCCCGCGGACTCGCATGGTGCGACCATTGGGGGTGGCGGCGGGGATCCGCAGCTTCACGTTGGGGCCCTGCAGCGTGGGGATCGAGATCTCCGCGCCGAGCGACGCCTCGGTGAACGTGACGGGCACGTCGAGGGTCAGGTTGGCGCCGCTGCGTCCGAACAGCTTGTGCGGGGTGACCTTGACGCTGACGTACAGATCGCCCGCCGCGCCGCCGTTCTCGCCGGCCGCACCCTTGCCCTTGATACGGATGCGCTGGCCGTCGTTGACGCCAGCGGGGATCCGCACGTGCATGGTCTTCGACGACCGACCCCGGCCAGAGCCGTCGCAATCGGGGCACGGGTCGTCGACGATGAGGCCGCGGCCCAAACAGTCGACGCAGGGCTCGCTCATCGAGAAGACGCCGCCGGCCTTCGACGACTGCATGCCCGAACCCTCACAGGTGGGGCACACGCGCGGCAGGGTGCCGGCCTTCGCGCCGGTTCCCCGACACGACGCGCACGGCTGGTCTGAGACGGTGCGCAGCGTGACCGTTGCGCCCTCGACCGCCTGCTCGAAGGTGATGGTGACGTCGCCCTCGATGTCGGCGCCGCGACGCGGGCCGCGCTGCGTCGCACGACGCTGCTGCCCCGCCCCGCTGAACAGACCGCCGAAGAGATCCCCGAAGCCTTGCGTGCCGGCGGCGCCGGCCTGCGCGTTGCGGAACAAGTCCTCGAACCCGCCGCCACCAGGAGCGGTGCCGGGCCGGTTGAACTTGAAGCCGCCTCCGAACAGGCTGCGCGCCTCGTCATACTCCTTGCGCTTGGCGGGATCCGACAAGACCGAGTTGGCCTCAGAGGCCTCCTTGAACTTGGCTTCAGCCGTCTTGTTGCCAGGATTCTGATCCGGGTGATTCTCTCGGGCGATCTTGCGGAACGCCTTCTTGATCTCATCGGCCGTCGCGCTCTTGGAGACGCCGAGAATCTTGTAGTAGTCCTTTTCGAGCCAGTCCTTGGTACTCATCGCGTCATCTCCTTTCTGCGACTAGATGTGGCGATCAGGGGTTGGCCACCGCGACGCGGGCCGGGCGAATCACGCGGCCCTTGAGCTGGTAGCCCTGCTGCATGACCTGCGAGACGGTGGTCACGTCGACGGGTTCGTCGAGCGGCACCGAGAGCAGCGCGTCGTGCAGGTTCGGGTCGAAGGCTTCGCCAACCGAGCCGAACGCCACCAAGCCGTGCTTGTTGGTGACCTTCTCCAGCTCGTCGGCAACCATCTTGAAGCCGCCGGCGATGTCGTCGTGCTGCTTGGCCAAGGTGATGGCGTCGAGCACCGGCATCAGGTCGGCGACAACCGACTCGACGCCGGCCTGCTTGGCCAGGTCACGGTCGCGGTCAACCCGCTTCTTGTAGTTGACGTACTCCGCCTGAAGACGCTGGAGATCCGAGGTCCGCTCGGCGACGAGCTGCTCAAGCTCGGACACACGCTCGGCATCGGCCCCCGGGGCTCCGGTGGGGGTGTCGGTCGGGCCCGCGGCAGCAGCCTCGGGAGAGGGCATCGGCTCGACGCCCTCCCCCACAGCCTCGCCGTCCGGAACGAACTGCGAATCGGTCACTTGTCTTCCTTATCCTCTTCAACGATCTCGGCGTCGACGACGTCGCTCTCGGCGCCGGCGTCAGCGGAGGTCTCGCCGTCGACGGTGTCGTCGGCCGGAGCGGACTCCTGAGCCTTCGCCTGAGCAGCAGCGTAGATGGCCTGGCCCATGGAAGCGGCCTTCGTGTTGAGGTCGTCGATCGCAGCCTTGACCGCGTCGTTGTCCTCGCCCTTCAGGGCTTCCTTGAGCGCCTCGGTGGCCTCCACAACCGGAGCCTTGACGTCGTCACCGATGGTATCGGCGTGCTCGGCCAGCAACTTCTCCGTGCGGAACACCAGGGCGTCGCCCTCGTTGCGCATCTCGACGGCCTCGCGGCGCTGACGGTCGTCCTCAGCGTGAGCCTCGGCGTCCTTGACCATGCGCTCGATGTCGTCCTTGTTCAGGGCCGAGCCGCCGGTGACAGTCATCGACTGCTCCTTGCCGGTGGCCAGATCCTTGGCGTTGACGTGCACGATGCCGTTGGCGTCGATGTCGA
>DYZF01000257.1 GCA_020741375.1 Tessaracoccus flavescens | reverse complement strand
GTAGACGTCGCGACCCTCGGGCCACGGCGCGACCAGCCCGTCGCAGTACCTGGACTCGGCCTTGTGCGTGTCGGTGGCCAGCGTCGGCAGGTAGCCGATGCCGTAGCGGCTGATGCCTGCGGCGTATACGTCGGTCGACACCAGCGACTTCAGCGTCGTGAAACCGCCTGCGGAGCCGCCGGTGATGGCGACGCGTGCCGGATCGGCGAGCCCCGCTCCGGTGATGGAGCGCACCATCGCCTCGGCGTCGGCGACGTCGAGCTCGCCCCACTGGCCGCGCAGGCGATCGCGGTACTCGCGCCCGAACCCGGTTGAGCCCGAATAGTTCACGTCCACGACGGCGAATCCGCGAGACACCCAGAACTGGATCGTCGCGTCGTAGCTGGCGCCGGCCATGGCGGTGGGCCCGCCGTGGGTGAAGACGATCAGCGGCGGGTTCGGCTCGGACGGAAGGTAGAGCCAGCCCTGCACCGGTCCGGCGGGGCCGTCGGCCCAGTGCGACTGCGGCAGGGCGATGTCGCCCACTTCGCCGTCGACGGCGCCTCCCGCGAGCTGTGCGCGCACCCCATCTGCCGCGACCGACGTAACGGTGGCCGGGCGGTCGGCCCATTGCACCACCGCGACCACCTGACCCGCGGACGCCGCGACCGACTCGATGTCGGTGCTGTCGGTCAGCAGGCGGGTGACGTCGCCGGACAGGGTGTCCCACACGGCCAGCACGCCGCGGCCGTCGATGTACTCGACGGTGGCGATCGATCGCTCATCCACGACGGCGGCCTGCGGGCCGTTCAGCACCCACGTGGGGCCGTCGCAGTCGTGGTCGACGCGCCACTCGGCCCCGCCGTCGACGCGCCAGTTCCAGTAGCCGTGCTCGTCGGTGACGTAGGCCAGCTTCCCGTCGCCCAGCCATAGCGGATGCTGGGCGCTCACGCCGTCGCGCTCGTAGACCGGCGCCGCATCGGAGGGGTCGGCGAGCGAGGCCGTCCACACCGACGCCGTGTCCCAGCTCATGTTGGGGTGGTTCCACTGGTACCACGCCACCCGGCCGCCGTGCAGCACCGGGCCGGCGTAGAAGTCGGCGCCGGTTGCCACCACGCGACCTTCGTCGTCGCCGTCGGAGTGCACGGACAGGGCGACGATCTCGGTGCGAGGCTCCGGTTCGGCCGAATGATCCTCGCGGACGGCGAGTACGACGCCGTCGGCCAGCGAGAGGTGCAGTCCGCCGTAGACGAACTGGGAGTCGGCCGGGGTAAGGGGGCGGTGAGCGTCGCCGTCGACGAGGTGGACGCGCTTGGTTCGGTCGTCGCAGTACGCGATGGTGAGCCCATCGGCGCTGTACGCGCCGCCGCCGTACTCCATCGCCCGGGAGCGGACGTTCGCCTCAGGGGTGACGTCGACGACGTGGTTGCCGTCAGTGCGGCGCACGGTCACGCGACCGTCCTCCGCGGCGATCGTCGCCAGCCAGTAAGTGGCCTCAGCGGTGGCCTGCACCTGGGAGACGGCGTCGGGGTAATGGAGAACGGACTCAAGAGACCTGCGCATCCACCTTGTCTACCCGGCCGGGTGCGCTCTGACAACCCCCATTGCTTTTGTGCCGCGCCCATGGGCACAATGGGCGCACCCACTGGTTGGCGCTTGATCGCAGGGGAAGGCAATCCGGCCTAACCAGGAGGGACAACCACACATGTCTGGTACCCAGATTCAGACGCGCGGAATGGTCTTCATTCACAGCGCGTCCGCTGCGCTGCGCCCGCACATCGAGTGGGCCGTCGGTGCCGCGCTTGGCTCCCGCGTCTCCCTGGCTTGGACCGACCAGCCGGCCGAACCAGGCACCCAACGCGCCGAGTTGTCGTGGACCGGCAACGTCGGGGTGGGCGCTGCTCTCTCGTCCGCGCTCGCCAAGCTGGGCGTCGTGCGCTTCGAGGTGACCGAGGAACCCACGCAATCGAGCGACGGTCAGCGGTACGCCTTCACGCCGCACCTCGGCGCCTTCACGGCCATGACCGGGGTCCACGGCGACATCGTCGTGCCGGAGGACCGGCTCAAGCACGCGGTCGCGATCGACGCCCTCGGTGGGGAGCCCATCTTCAAGGCTCTGGAGCGGCTCCTCGGGGTGCCGTGGGACGACGAGCTCGACGTCTTCCGCCACGCCAGCGAAGACGCGCCGGTGCGCTGGCTGCACCACGTCGTCTGACGGGAGGCGCGAGCCGACGCGTTGGATGACTAGCCGGTGATGTTCTCGTTGGTGACCACGACGGCGACGTTGTGGCCGCCGAACCCGAAGCTGTTGTTGACCGCGGCGAGGTCGCCGTCCGGCAACTGACGGTTCTCCGTCGCCACGTCGATGCCGAGGTTCGGCTCGATGGTGTCGACGTTGATGGTGCCAGGCACGATGCGGTTCTTCAGCGCGAGCACGGTGGCCAGCGTCTCCAGCGAGCCAGCGCCGCCGAGCAGGTGGCCGGTCATCGACTTGGTGGAGTTCACGATCACGTGATCGGTGTCGTTGCCGAGCGCGCTGCGGATGGAGTGTGCTTCGGTCACGTCGCCCTGCGGGGTGGACGTGCCGTGGGCGTTGACGTGGACGATATCGGCGGCGGTCAGCCCGGACTCACGCAGCGCCTTGATCATGGCCTGAGACTGGCCGTAGCCGTCGGGATCGGGCTGGACGATGTCGTGGCTGTCGGCCGTCATGCCGGCGCCTCGGAGAGTGCCGTAGATCTTCGCGCCGCGTGCCTGGGCGTGTTCGAGCGTCTCGAGCACCAGCATGGCCGCGCCCTCGCCGAGCACGAAGCCGTCTCGTTCGACGTCCCACGGGCGCGAGGCGCGCTCGGGCTCGTCGTTGCGCCGCGACAGCGCCTGCATCTGGCCGAAGGCGCCGATCGGAAGCGGGTGAATGACAGCCTCGCCGCCACCCACGAGAACGACGTCGGCGCGGCCGAGGCGAATGGCGTCCAGACCCAGCGAGATGGCCTCGTTGGACGACGCGCACGCCGAGACGGGCGTGTGGATACCGGCGCGGGCGCCGATCTTGAGGCCGATGTTGGCGGCAGGGGCGTTGGCCATCAGCATGGGGATGGTGAAGGGGGAGACGCGGCGGACGCCCTTCTCCTTCATCACGTCCCACTGCCCGAGCAGGGAGTGAAGGCCGCCGATGCCGGTGGCGCTGCTGACGCCCAGGCGGTCGCGGTCGACGGGGTTGTCGTCGCCCAGCCCAAAGCCGGCGTCGGCCCACGCTTCGAGCCCGGCCACCATCACCAGCTGGGTGGAGCGGTCCAAGCGGCGGGCCTCGACGCGGTCGATGACCTCGGTAGGCTCGACGGCGGCCTTCGCGGCGATCCGCGTGGGAAGCTCAGCTGCCCATTCTTCCTCGATGAGGCTGACGCCGGAACGGCCGGCCAGGAGGGCTTCCCATGTGGCCGCGGCAGTGCCGCCGAGCGGAGTGGTGGCGCCGATGCCGGTGATCACGACGGTGCGGGACATGGGGCTCCTCGAAGGTGAGTCAATGGTTGTGGGGTGGGGTGCTGTCGGCCGCAGCTCAGCGCCGCGGCCGACAGCGATTTGAGGTCAGTTGGCAGCGCGCTCGATGTAGGAAACGGCGTCGCCGACGGTCTTGAGGTTCTTGGCGTCCTCATCGGGGATGGACACGCCGAACTTCTCCTCGCAGGCGTAGATGATCTCGACCATCGACAGCGAATCCACGCCGAGGTCGTCGACGAACGACTTCTCGAGCTGGACGTCGTCGGTGGCGACGCCGGCGATGTCGTTGACGATCTCGGCAAGGTCGGCGCGGATGTCTTCAGTGCTAGCCATGATTGGCTCCTTCCAATGTGTGGTGAGGGTTCGCGTTTCAGGGCAGGATCACGGTTTGGCCGGCGAACACGAGGCCCGCTCCAAATCCGATGATCAATGCACTGTCACCGCTCTTGGCCTGCCCGCTTTCGAGCAGAGCCTCCATCGCCAACGGCACCGAGGCCGCGGACGAATTGCCCATGTTGACGATGTCGCGGGCGACCGTGACCGTCTCGGGCAGCTTGAGGTGGCGCAACATCGAATCGGTGATCCGGTTGTTGGCCTGGTGGGGGATGAAGCAGTCGAGTTCGTCGGGGGTGAGGCCCGACGCGTCGAGGGTCTCGACGACGCGATCCGCGATGGCGGTGGTGGCCCACTTGAACACCTCGCGGCCGTCCATGCGGAGGATGGGTGCCTCGCGCTCGGGCTCCATCGACTTCCAGTCGTCGATCGTGATGATCTCGTGGCCCTCGGGCTTGGAGCCCCAGATGGTGGGGCCGATGCCCGGGGTGTCGCTGGCACCGATGACGACGGCGCCGGCTCCATCGGAGAACAGGAAGGCCGTGCCGCGATCGTCGAAGTTGATGAACTTGCTCAGCACCTCGGAACCGACCACCAGGACGTTGGTGGCGGTGCCGCCGCGCACGAGGGAATCAGCCATGCCGACGCCGTAGCAGAAGCCTGCGCAGGCGGCCGACAAGTCGAACGCTGCCGGGCTGGTGAGTCCGAGCTCGGCCGACAAGATGGTGGCCAGGCCGGGGGTCTGCATGAAGTGCGACACCGTCGAGACGATGACGGCGTCGATCTGCTCGGGCTGGATGCCGGCGCGTTCAATGGCCTTGCGGGCGGCTTCGGTGGCCAGAGTCAGGACATTTTCGCCGTCGGAGACCCAGCGTCGCTCGGTGATGCCGGTGCGCTGCTCGATCCACTCCGGCGTGGAGTCGATCATCGTGCACATCTCTTCGTTGGTCACCACGCGGCTGCCGCGGGCTCCGCCAACGCCGAGGATGCGCGTGTACTGGGCGCCGGTTGACGTCTTGAGGGGCATGTCAGCTCACTCGCTCTCGGTGGTGCCGGCGTGGGCGCGGCAGAATTCGCGCGCCTCATCCAGCTGGTCTGGGGTGTTGTTGAACAGCTCGACGCCCTTGAGATTGCGCTTGGCAATCCCGGTGAGGGTGCCGGCCGGGGTCAGCTCGAGCAGTCCGGTGACGCCCAGCCCGGCCATGGTCTCCATGCACAGATCCCAACGCACAGGGTTGGCCACTTGGTTGACCATGCGCAGGAGCGCGTCGTCGCCGCTGGCCACGACGGCGCCGTCGCGGTTGGACAGGAGACGCACCTGCGGGGCTTGGACGTTCACGGTTGAAGCCTGCTGTTGCAGGTGGGCGACGGCGGGCTCCATGTGGACGGTGTGGAAGGCGCCCGCCACGCTGAGCGGGAAGAGCCGGGTGCGGCGCGGGGCGTCCTCGGCGAACGCGGCCAGCTGTTCGACGGTGCCGGCGGCGACGATCTGCCCGCTGCCGTTGTTGTTGGCGGGCGTGAGGCCCGCTGCGTCGATGGCGGCCAGCACTTCGTCGCGGTCACCGCCGATGACGGCGGTCATCGAAGTGGGCCGTGCGGCGGACGCCTCAGCCATGGCCTTGCCGCGTTCGCGGACCAGAACCATCGCGTCGGTGTTGCTCAAGACACCGGAGATCGCCATGGCGGCCAGTTCGCCGACGGAGTGACCCGCGACGACGTCGGCGACGGCGGAGGCGTCGAGCGCCTGGGCGGAGAGGATGCTCGCGGCCACCAAGAGGGGCTGCGCGATGGCGGTGTCGCGGATGGTCTCAGCGTCCGCTTCGGTTCCGTAGTGGGCCAAATCCAGGCCGGTGACGTCCGAGAGCTCCGCCAACCGGGCGGCGAGAGCCGGATCGTCGAGCCATGGGCTGAGGAAGCCGGGGGTTTGGGCACCCTGACCGGGCGCGACAATTGCAAGCACGGATCCACCTTGCCCGACGGCACCGGCAGAGCACGGGCTTGGAACCGACGAAAAAGCGGCGGGGCGGTTTGTCAGTTCCCTACAAAGGGTGAGCGAATGGGGTACCCCCGGTACCGCGTGCCTGTTGTGGAGAGGCCTGAACTACACGAGTGTGATTCAGCCTTGGAGCCGGCCGAGCGTGATCGCCATGCGCAGGATGTAGGCCTCGCGTGCGTCCGACGGGTCGTAGCCCGTCACGTCCAAGATCCGCTTGAGCCGATAGCGCACCGTGTTGGGGTGCACGAACAGGGCGCGCGCCGTCGCCTCCATGGAGGAACCGTGATCGAGGAACCCGACGCACGTGTCGAGGAGTTCCTTGTTCGCGGCCAGGCTGGGGTAGATCTCGGATGCCAAGGTCCGTCGCGCATGGCCGTCGCCGGAGAGCGCGCGCTCGGGCAGCAGATCGATCGAGAGCAAGGTGGAGGGGCCTTCGGGCCACGCCTTGGCCGCTCGGTAGCCCGACGCGGCGGCGCGGGCCGACTTCGGGGCACCCGCCAGGCCGTCGACGATGGGGCCTACGACGATCCGGCCGGGATCGAAGAATTCCTGCAGCCCGCCGATGCGTTCCGCCGTCTCCACCGGATCGCCGACGCCGGGGCCGCCGGCGATCATGACGAGCCGATCGCCCTGCGGCGCAACCAACAGCTCGATGCCCACCTTGGCGGCGGCCCGCCTGATGGTGTCCACCACGGACGACTCGGGGGCCGGGCCAATGGCCACGCACACCTTCGACTCGGTGTCCCAGCCCAGCGTCGAAGCGCGCGACAGCACCGATTCATCGGTCTCCGAGCGCACGATCGCGTCCACGATGGTCGACTCGATGCGCGAATCCCACGCCCCGCGGGCTTCCGCGGCGCGGGCGTAGATGGTGGCCGCGGCGAAGGCGATCTCGCGGGAGTAATGGACGATGCCCAGCTGCAACGGTTGGCGATCGCCGCGGGGGAGTAGGTGCTGGATCTGCTCTTCGACGACGTCAGTAGTGGTGCGCACGAGATCAACGGTTTGCTGCAGTGTGATCCGTCGAGCCATGGCACGCGGCGCGGCGGCGAAGACGGATTCCGGCTCGAACTCGGCTCCGGAGAACCAGGTGACGAAGCCGTCGATGCCGGCACGGGCGAGCACCCCGATCCATGAGCGCGATTCAGCGTCCAGACGCGTGAACCAGTCGTGGCGTGACGCCATGGCCGCGAGTGCTGCCGTGTTCATCGCCGACGTGGCGCCCGTCAGGCGCTTCACGACGCCGGAGCGGGCGCGTGAGGAGGCAATGAGCGCGGGAGCGGTGCCAGGGCGGGGATCCATCCCGCCAGAGTAGCGGCCCCACGGGCCGTGAGAGAGTTCTGAGACGAGCCATCCACGGGCTGGCCGATTGCTAATTTTCTCCGGTCAAGACCGATAACAGAAAGTCCGCCGATGGAAGAGATTACGAAGACGTTGGAGAAGATCGCGTCCTTCATCTGGGGCCCGTTCCTCCTCATCCCGTTGCTGCTCCTCACGGGCCTGTGGCTCACGATCAAGCTCCGCGGCATCCAGTTCCGCACACTCGGCTCCGCGATGCGTCTGGCCCTGTGGGAGCGCAAGGACGCCGAAGCTGAGGGCGGCGACATCTCGCAGTTCCAGGCCCTGACGACGGCGCTCGCCGCCACCGTCGGCGTCGGCAACATCGTGGGCGTGGCCACCGCCATCTCCGTCGGCGGCCCCGGCGCATTGTTCTGGATGTGGGTGACGGGCCTCGTCGGCATGGCCTCCAAGTACTCCGAGGCCTTCCTCGCCGTGCGCTTCCGCACCGTCGACGCCAAGGGAGAAGCCTCCGGCGGCCCGCAGTACTACCTCAAGAAGGCGCTCCCCGGACAGTGGGGTGTCGCACTGAGCGTGATCTTCGCCGTCTTCGCCGTGCTGGCGAGCTTCGGCATCGGCAACATGACGCAGGGCAACGCGGTCGCGGCCAACCTGCACGACGCGTTTGGCGTCAACATCCAGATCGCCGGCGTCGTCATGGCCATTCTCGTGGCGCTCGTCATCATCGGCGGCATCAAGTGGATCGGTAACGTCACCGCTGCCTTCGTGCCCATCATGATCGTCCTCTACGTGCTGGCGTCGCTCTACATCTTGGCCGTCAACGTCGTCGACATCCCGGCCGCGTTGGCGCTGATCTTCACGCAGGCGTTCACCGGCAAGGCTGCCGCCTCCGGCCTGCTGGCCAGCCTGCTGATCGCCATCCAGATGGGTGTTGCCCGCGGCATCTTCTCCAACGAATCGGGCATGGGGTCGGCCGCCATCGCCGCGGCCGCAGCAAAGACCACGCACCCCGTCCGTCAGGGCCTGGTGTCCATGACCCAGACCTTCATCGACACGATCATCGTCGTGTCCTGCACCGGTCTGGTCATCATCACGACGGGCGTCTGGAACGAAGCCGACGTCAGCCCGGCGGTGCTCACCTCCATGGCCTTCAGCCACGGACTGCCCGGCAACTGGGGCGGCTACATCGTCGCGATCGGCGTGGTGCTCTTCGCCTTCTCGACTATCCTGGGCTGGTCCTACTACGGCGACCGCTGCATTGAGCGTCTGTTCGGTGCGGGCAGCACGCTGCCGTACCGCATCATCTTCTCGATCATCGTTTACGTGGGCGCCACCATCCCGCTGGGTGCCGTCTGGGCGTTCGCCGACATCATGAACGGCCTCATGGCTCTGCCCAACCTGATCGGCCTGCTGGTGCTCTCCGGGCTCATCGCCCGCGAGACCGCGCACTACCTCAAGCACGATCCGAAGCTGCGGGCCAACAAGGCCGAGGTTGACGCATTCATGGCCGATCAGGTGCGTGAGCCCTAGGCTGCACAGCATGTTGGATTCCATGCAGCCCGGGATCTCCGGGACCCTCAGCGTCGTCGTCGACGAATCGCTGACGGTCCCGGGGGTCAGCGACAAGTACCCGCGATTCGACGCGATGCCGCAGGTCTTCGCCACCGGTTACATGGTGGCGTTCGCCGAGTGCGCCGCGATGGAGGCGATGGCCCCTCACATGGAGGACGGCGAAGACTCCGTCGGCATCGAGGTCAACGTCACGCACTCGGCTCCCACCGCCGTTGGCATGACGGTGACCGCCTTCGCCGAGCTCGTGGAGGCGGAGGGCCGGATCCTCACGTTCAGGGTGGAACTCCACGATGACGCAGGCCTGATCGGCGCCGGGCTCCACAAGCGGGCAGTGATCAACCGGGCGAAGTTCGACGCCGGCGTCGAGAAGCGCCGGGAGACCTCGCTCCAGTGACGCTGGATCCGGTGGCGATCCTCCGCGAGTACGCCTACTGGCTGGAGCGCGAACGCGCCGACACCTATCGTGTGCGTGCGTTCCGCGAGGCCGCCGACGTGGCCGAGGCGATCGCGGTCGCGGACCGTCCCACCACAGAAGCGGGGTGGCGGGCGCTCGCGAAGTTCGGCCCAAAGACGTCGGCCATGGCCGCGGCCGCGCAGGCCGGAGAGATCCCCGAGGCACTCGCCAAGCGCCGTGCAGCCGGGGCCGCGTCCCTCGATCCTCGGGGCGACTCACTGCGACCACTGTTGCGCGGCGACCTGCACACCCACACCACGTGGTCCGACGGCGGATCCCCGCTGTGGGAGATGGCCGCGACCGCTGAGGCTCTGGGCCACGAGTATCTCGCCATCACGGACCATTCGCCCAGGTTGCGTGTGGCCAACGGGCTCAGCCGCGAGCGGTTGCTGGCGCAATGGGACGAGATCGACCGGATCCAGGGCGAGCGGGACGTGCGGATCCTCAAGGGCATCGAGGTGGACATCCTCGCCGACGGCGCCCTCGACCAAGCCCCCGAACTGCTCGGCCAGCTCGACATCGTCGTCGCATCGGTCCACTCCAGCCTCAAAGACGACGCCGCAACCATGACCGCTCGGATGATCGGAGCCATCTCCAACCCGAACACCACCGTGCTGGGCCACTGCACCGGCCGGAAGCTCAAGCCGGACGGCACGTGGCGCGACCAGTCGTCGTTCGACGCGGAGCTGGTGTTCGCCGCCTGCGCGATGTTCGGGGTCGCCGTCGAGATCAACTCCCGGCCGGAACGCATGGACCCGCCCGATGAACTGATCGAGCTGGCCATCGAGGCCGGGTGCCTGTTCTCGATCGATTCCGACGCGCACGCACCCGGACAGCTGGACTTCCTGACCTACGGCGCGGCGCGCGCAGTGGCGGCCGGCGTCGTCCCGGACAGAATCATCACGACGTGGCCGGTTGATCGCCTGCTGGAGCACGCGGGGCGTCGCCGCTAGGCGCCCGCGTGCCCTTTGCGCCAAACCCTCCCCGAGCACCCGTCCGGCCGTTATTCTCCGAGGACACCTACGAAGGAGGACCCATGTCCGAGCCCCTCGACCGCCGCGACGACTTCAAGTCCAATCCGGAGGAGCCGCTCCATCAGGGCGTCGACCCCGACGCCGACGGCCTGCTCGACCGCGACCCCGACGAGGCGCTGCGCCTCGGCGACGCCGGTCGTCCCCTCGACGACACGCGCGATGCTGACGAGCCCGACGGCGACGACGAGGCCACCCGCTCCGGTTCCTGGTAATCGCTTCGGTGGGGCCGGAGCCGGGTCTCGGCGACCGTGGTCACCGCTTGTTCCGGAGCGCTAGGGTAGGGGTCTAACTGCTTTACCGCGCGCGAGAGGAATCTTCGTGACCCAGAACGACTCCGGTCCCATCCTGAACGGTCTGCCCACCAACTTGCCGGACATCGATCCGCAAGAGACCGCGGAATGGTTGGAATCACTTGACGGCGTCATCGACGCGGGCGGCCGCAACCGCGCTCGCTACGTCATGCTCAAGCTCCTCGAGCGGGCCCGTGACCGTCAGATCGGCGTCCCGTCGCTGACCGGCACGGATTACGTCAACACCATCCCCGCCAGCAAGGAACCCGCGTTCCCCGGCGACGAGACGCTGGAGCGAGGCATCCGCCGTCTGCTCCGCTGGAACGCCGCCATCATGGTGCACCGCGCGCAGCGCCCCGGCGTCGGCGTCGGCGGCCACATCGCCTCGTACGCCTCGTCCGCCACCCTCTACGAAGTGGGTTTCAACCACTTCTTCCGCGGCAAGGATCACCCCGGCGGCGGCGATCAGATCTTCTTCCAGGGCCACGCCTCGCCCGGCATGTATGCCCGCGCGTTCCTCGAGGGTCGCCTCGACGAGACCGACCTCGACGGCTTCCGTCAGGAGCACTCGCACATCGTCGACGGCAAGGTCCGCGCCCTGCCCAGCTACCCGCACCCGCACCAGATGCCCAACTTCTGGGAGTTCCCGACGGTGTCGATGGGCCTCGGCCCGATGAACGCCGTCTACCAGGCGCAGTTCAACCGGTACCTGCACAACCGTGGCATCAAGGACACCTCGGATCAGCACGTCTGGGCGTTCCTCGGCGACGGCGAGATGGACGAGCCCGAATCGCGCGGCGCCCTCCAGTTGGCCGCCAACGAGGAGCTCGACAACCTGACCTTCGTCGTCAACTGCAACCTGCAGCGGCTCGACGGCCCGGTCCGCGGCAACGGCAAGATCATCCAGGAGCT
>DYZF01000256.1 GCA_020741375.1 Tessaracoccus flavescens | reverse complement strand
CCTGAGCGAGGTGCCAGATCGACGATCCGTCGCCGATGTTGACGCCGTCGTCGAGGTCTGCGGACGGCAGGATTCTGGGCTCAGCCATGTACTCGGTGTCTCCTCTGTCTGGTTGCGTTTGAGTCTAGTACCTGCCTCGTCTATCGCTGGGGAGGCGGGCGGTCTAGCATTCGACTATTCGTCAAGGAAGACTCTGGGGGTACCTCGCTGTGCGTCGCTTGTCCGTTTTTCTCGTCGGTGCTTGCGTGGCGGGCGCCGTGACGGCTCCGGCTGTGGCGGAAGAGAGCATCGTCCTGCCTGATCCATCGTTGCGAAGGGCTGTGGCCGAGCACCTTGGCCTCCCCTAGAGACGGCCGGATTCACCCCCACCCAGCTTCAGTCGTTGACCGTGCTGGGTCTGCACGATCTCCAACCCGACGGCGCCGACGTCACTCTGGACCTAGCCGGCCTTCAGGCAGCCTCGCGCTTGGAAACCGTCGCTGTGACCGGGTACGACGTCGTTAATGCGGACACCGTCCTCCCTCAATTGCCCACTTTGCGGAAACTGAGGCTGGACGACGCCGGATTGGCGGACGTGGCGTTCATCGCGAAACTCCCGCCGAGACGGAGCCAGCCTTCAGGGGCTCAGCCAGATCGGTACCGGCTGGGGACAGATCACCCACTTCTTCTCGCTCGGGACCTTCTGCGGGGATCACCTCGAGGATGTGCTCGGGGTTCACCGCTCCGGAATCCTCTACTGCTACCCCGGCACGGCGGATGGACGCATTCGGGATGGGATCCGGGTCGGTCACGGGTGGCAGAACTCTGCGCACGCTGTGTCCCCGGGGGATCTTGACGGTGATGGTCTGCGTGATCTGGTGGGTGTCCGTAAAGACGGTGCCGTGTTCGGATATCGCAATCTGGGCGGGAAGTGGGCTGCGGCAAGGCAGTTGACTACGCTGGATCTAGCTGAGGTGAGTCTTCTCGGCTAGTGAGGACCTCACCCATGCTGCGTCGCTTGTGGCGATTGGCACTGGCCACAGCCCTGCTAGGGGTAGCCGCCATCGCCGCCCCGGCAGCCGCCGAACCCGTTCCCTCAGGCCCGGTTCCGCTGCCCAGCAACAGCTCGATCAGCTTCGCTGCCGGACGCCAGGTGGGCTACGGATGGCCGGCGTCGGGAGCCATTCCGGTTGGTGATTGGGACCACAACGGCCACGAAGACGTCATGCTCGTCGCCGCCGACGCAACGCTGTTGTTCTACCCAGCGACGGGGCCCGAGCGCTACACGGGTCCGTTCAAGATCGGTCAAGGGTGGGGGGCGGCGCTGGAACTCCAGTCGGTTGATTGGGACAGCGACGGAGACGCCGATCTCATCGCCAGGTTCTCGGATGGTCGGCTCATCGCTTACTACGGCAACGGGCGTGGCGGATTCAAGAAGACCGTTCAGATCGGTCGGGGATGGCATGGGATGCGAACGTGGGCGCCGGTCCAGCGTTCAGCGGCGGGTCATCCGGCCATCATCTCCACCAGTTTCGAAGGACGCCTCAGCGTCTATCCAACCGAGGGAAAGGGACGCTTCCTCACGCCCCACCATCTCGGTTACGGGTGGGCCTCGCTCCCACACATCGTCGGCGCCGGTGACTGGGACAAGAATGGGCGGTCTGATCTGTTGGTGGTCGACGAGCACGCTCGCCTACGGCTCTACTCGGCGTCCCAAAGCGGGACCAGCTTCGCCGTCTCACAGATCGGCTACGGGTGGGGAGCGTTCACGAGGTTGGCCTCAGTGCGGGATACTGCGCGCGGGACGTCGATCTTGGCTCAAACCGCCGACGGCAAACTCTTTGCCTATAGGGGCTCTTACCGCGGCAGTTCGCAGAACTGGTTGGGCGCGCCGATGGGAGAGAGCGTGCTGGGGACCGTTCCATGGAGCGCGTCCGGCACTCGGAGCGTCGTGCCCGGCAGCGCGAGCGGCTCCGGCAACGGGGTGCGGTTGTCCTATCAGGTTGAGGTGGAAGCGGGATTGCCTGCGGACGCGCGAGTTTTCGCAAACCATGTCCACGCCATCCTGAACGACGATCGTGGGTGGCGTCGTTCATTCGATCGCGTGAGTTCGGGCGGATCCATGCGCGTCGTGTTGGCATCGCCCGCGTTTGTGGAGCGGTTGTGTCCCGGACTCGACACGCGTGGTTACACGTCGTGCCGCTACGGCAACAACGTTGTCATCAACATGGCGAGATGGGCAGGCAGCACACTGCCTTTTGAGCGGGCAGGTGGGTCGCTGGACGTGTATCGCGATTACGTCATCAACCACGAATCCGGCCACTATCTGGGCAATGGGCACGTCACTTGTCCGGGTGCCGGTCGGTTGGCACCCGTGATGCAGCAGCAGACGCACGGCGTCCTGCCTTGCGCACCAAATGGCTGGCCCCACCCGTAGCCACATGACTCCCAGGGGAGGTCCCTAGTCGCGGACTATGGTGGCGAAAGTTCGGAAGATCACGGCTAGATCGCCGAAGAACGAACGGGTTCGCACGTACTCGCGGTACATCGCCACTTTCTTCGGCAAGATCACCTCGACATAGTGGCGTTCGGGATCTGGCGCCGCCGCAAGTTCGTCTTGTTCGTTCCGGAAGGCGATCGCGGCTGGGTCTGAGATCCCCGGACGAACGCTGAGTATCTCCCGGCGTGCCTCATCGCCCCACAACTCGACGTACTTGGGCACCTCTGGCCGAGGACCCACCACAGACATGTCGCCCACCAGCACGTCGATCAGCTGGGGCAACTCGTCCAGCTTTGACTTGCGTAGGAGAGCACCGATCGGGGTGATTCGGTTGTCGTTGGCGCTGGTCACCAGCGAGCCCTCGTTCGCCACTCGCATGGACCGGAACTTGTGGATCCGGAAGACGGTTCCACCCCGGCCAACGCGCTCTTGGCGGAAGAACACCGGGCCCCGGTCGGTCAGCTTGATGGCAACTGCGACGGCGGCGAACACAGGAGACAGCACAATCAGCCCAGCCGCCGACGAGGCGACGTCGAAAGCGCGCTTGGCGAGGCTCACCCGAGGATGCCCTTCACGGCCGCCACGACCTGATCGACGTCCTGATCCGACATGGCCGAGAAGATCGGAAGGCTGGCAGTGCGCTTGAACTGCGCAGTGGCCACCGGGAAATCCTCTGGGCTGTGGCTGTAGGTGTCGCGCCAGTAGGGCTGGAGGTGTAGCGGGATGAAGTGGACGCTGGTACCGACCTCCGCCTCGGCCATCTTGTTGATGAACGTGTCCCGATCCACTTGGGCGTCGTCGGTGAGCCGGAGGTTGTAGATGTGCCAAGCATGGGTTGAGCCTTCGGGCGCCTTCGCGGGCAGCGTCACCGGAAGCTCGGCGAACTCAGCGTCGTACCGGTCAGCGATCGCGGAGCGACGAGCCACCATCTCGGGAGTCCGCTTCAACTGCACCCGGCCCATGGCTGCGGCGGTGTCGGTCAGGTTGTACTTGTAGCCGGGAGCAACGACGTCGTAGTGCCAGCTGGGCTTGCTGCTGGAGTACCGGTCAAAAACGTCGCGGTTGATGCCATGGAGCCGCATCGTGCGCATTCGGGATGCAAGCTCCGGGTCAGGGGTCACCACCATGCCGCCCTCGCCGGTGGTCATCGTCTTGGTGGCATAGAAGCTATAGACGGTTGCCGCGTGCCCGTGAGCGCCGATCAGCGTTCCTTCGTTGACGGTCGGAAAGGAGTGGGCCGCGTCCTCAACCACCTTCAGGTTGTGACGTTCGGCGAGCTCGGTGAGGGCGCCGTTCGGAACGCCCAGCCCTGCGTAGTGAACCGGGGCAATGGCAACGGTTCGAGGCGTGATCTTCCGCTCGGCATCGGCCAAGTCCATGCACAGCGTGATGGGATCGCAGTCGACAAGGATCGGATCACCACCCAGGTAGCGCACCGCCTCAGCGGTGGCGGTGAAAGTCCACGTGGGCACGAGCACCTCCGTGCCGGCAGTGACGCCGATGGCCTCAAAAGCCAAGTGAAGGCCGGCCGTGGCGGAGTTGACCGCAACCCCATGGGCATCGGCCCCGAGGAACTCCACGAACTCCTTCTCGAACGCAGCCGCGTTCGGTCCCGTCGTGAGCCATCCAGAGCGCATGGTCTCGACCACTGCGGAGATCTCGGCTTCGGTGATGTCCGGGCGCGCGAAGGGTAGGAATGCCATAGCCGCGAGACTACACCGCAGCCCGCCCCGCTCTCCCTACGGTGCGGCGAGGAGCTGGTCCAACGTCGCATCGGCCTGCACGACGACGAAGGTGATGACCGCCCCCTCGAGGGCGACCCGCTCGCCCCAAGGAGCGCCGGCCACGAGCCGCCGGTCCGCGATCACCGTCCCTGATGTCGTGTGGTCCACCACCTGGGTGTAGGCCTGATCGCCCAAGTCCTGGCAGGCCTGCAGATCGGCCGCATAGCCGTTGAACCAGGCGCCTGCGTCCGCGGCTGAAGCGAACTCGAACGCCTGCCCGACGCCCAATGCCCCCTCGTCATTGGCGTACATGCCCATGAGCACGTACTGGGGCGCCCCCGGCTGCTGCGTGCCGCACTGAGGCCACGTCTGCGTGGCTGCGGATGCTGGGTCGTTGGCGGCATACACCCACGTGCCATTGGGGACGAACTCGCCCTCCTCGGGTTCCCTGATGTCCGGGGTGAAGCCCAAGAACGTCGGTGGAAGGGAAGCAGCGCTGAGGGAACCAGCTGTGCTCGCGTCCGGGGACTGGGGTGCGAGTGATGTGGGCGACGCGCTGGGTTGCACGGTCGATGGCACCGTGACTGTCTCTGAACTTGCGACGGAGGGCACGGGCGTCACAGGTGGTTGAGGCTGGGGCGTGCACCCGGCTGTGGCCAGGAGAGCGATGCCTACGGCGGCGATCGCGGAATGCAATGTCCTACTCATCGAAGCCTCAGCGGGGGACCATCTCGAAGTGGTGGTAATCGCTGTAGGTGCCGCCCCAATGGCCGCCACGTGACACGAACTGGCGAGGGAAGACGGTGTCCGAGAAATGCATTCCGGCGCGCCGTGTGCCGCGGTTGATGTACGCGGTTCCGCTGCTCGGGTACCAGCGGCCCCCCGCGTAGTACGGGTTCTCTCGAGGGTTGATGTCCACGGCGTAGCCGTAGGAATGAGGCGACATGCGGTAGGGATTGCCCACCACCTGGCGGCAGTTGAAGCCGGAGGTGTTGTCGTCCTCCATCATCAAGACGTCCTGCGCGCCCGTGTAATGGCGCGGGTTGACCATCTTGCGGATGGGGAACTTCGCGTCGAAGCCGGCTTTGAAGATCGACGCGACCTTGGACGCGTCCGATGTGCGGACGATCAGTTCTCCGCCGTCGTGGACCGCGCCGTCGAAACCCCAGTAGTTCATGGAGATGACGCTCAACCGTGATGGGGCGACCGGACAGCCGGAGCGGTAGGCGATGCCGACGTCGGCTGCGGTGGCTTGGCGGATCGAGTGCTTGAAGACAGGAGTCACGGGCTGAATGACGCTGACGCGGGAGGTGGACGGCGCCAGCCGACTATCCGTGGACGACGTGGCGCGCCACTCGACCGCTCCCGGCCACTTGCCGATCGGCACCTCAACTCGGTAGGTGCCGTTCGACCATGCCCACGTGGTGGTGGAGACGCGCCACGGCGTCGTTCCCGGCGTACGCCACCAGATGGTGACGCCACCCTGCGGCGCCAAGCCCCCGAAGACGTAGTTTCCGTTGCCGGCGATGAACTTCGAGCCGGTCGTCGAGGACCACACGCTGAAGGTGACGGCCGGCTGGATGACGGTGGTCTGAATCGGGCTGGCCTTCGAGCCGGGGTGGCTGGGCGAGATCACACGCCAGTCGAAGGTTGCTTCCCACGGCCCGATCGGCACATCAATCCGAAATCGCCCATTCGCGTCAGCGGTGGTCTTGGCAGAGGCGCCCCAAGTGCGCGGACTCACCGCGCGATTCGACCACTGCACCTGAACCGGACCGGGAATGGCTGTCCCTTGAAAGATGTAGTTGCCGCTGCCCGCTCGCAGAACAGTGCCGGATACGGAG
>DYZF01000255.1 GCA_020741375.1 Tessaracoccus flavescens | reverse complement strand
ATTCACATGGGTACATTTCTTTTCTCATAAAAATGAATCTTTAGGTGATCCTCGCGCTCGTCCTCGCCGGACGCGACCTCGGCACGGGCCTCATCATCGGCCTCATCATCGTGCTGATCCTGTGGTTCATCGGCACGCCGATGCGCGTGCTGGTCCCGCTCGGCGCTGCCGCCGCCGGCCTCGTGGCGTTGCTGGTCTACGGCTCCGGCAGCCGCATGGGCCGCATCGCCGTGTTCCTCGACCCGCAGTCCAACACGGACCTGTCGTCGCAGCCGATGTCGGCGCTCTACGCGCTTGCCTCCGGCGGCTGGTGGGGGCTCGGCCTCGGCGCCAGCAAGCAGAAGTGGGGCGGTCTCAAGAACGGCGCGCACACGGACTACATCTTCGCCGTCATCGGTGAGGAGCTCGGACTGTTCGGCTGCCTGCTCGTCGTCGCCCTGTTCGCGCTGCTCGGCTGGGCCGGGCTCGAGATCGCCATGCGGTCGGACAAGATGTTCAACCGCGTCGTCGCCGCCGGCATCACCGGCTGGTTCCTCGTGCAGGCGATCATCAACATCTTCGTCGTGCTGCACCTGTTGCCCGTGCTCGGCGTGCCGTTGCCGTTCATCTCCAGCGGTGGCTCGGCCCTCATGGCGAGCCTCATGGGCTTGGGCGTGTTGTTGTCGCTGGCCCGGGATACGCCGTCGGCCCGTGTATTCCTGGCGGCGCGCAAGCCGAAGTCGAGGCCGCGCATGACGAGCGTCATGGCTGCCACCAAGGAGGACTGATGACGAGCATCGTGATGGCTGGCGGAGGAACCGCCGGCCATACGTCTCCGCTGATCGCCACGGCCAAGGCGATCCTGGAGCGGCGTCCCGACGCCGAGATCGTGTGCATCGGAACCGCCAAGGGGCTCGAGACCCGCGTGATCCCCGAGGCCGGGCTCGAGCTCAAGCTGATCGACCCGGTGCCCCTGCCGCGCACCATCAACCTGG
This sequence comes from Tessaracoccus flavescens, assembly GCA_020741375.1. Classification (GTDB taxonomy): domain Bacteria; phylum Actinomycetota; class Actinomycetes; order Propionibacteriales; family Propionibacteriaceae; genus Arachnia; species Arachnia flavescens_A. The sequence goes on along the minus strand of DYZF01000255.1, from coordinate 4,943 downwards.
ATCTGGTGAAGCTGCCCTACACCCTGACCAAGTCCGTGCTGCAGGCGCGCACGATCCTCAAGGACGCGCGCGCCGACGCTCTGGTGGGCTTCGGCGGCTACGTCTCGATCCCCGCCTACCTCGCCGCTCGCACCATGAACGTGCCGGTGGTGGTGCACGAAGCCAACAAGCTGGCCGGCATCGCCAACAAGGTTGGTGCGAAGTTCGCCCGCTACACCGCTACCACGTTCAAGGAGACGCAACTCCCGGGCGGGAAGCTGATCGGCATGCCCATGCGCCGTTCCATCACCAACCCGGAACTCACCGAGCAGGAAGCGCGAGCCTCCTTCGGGCTGGATCCTGACCGCCCGACGCTGCTCGTCAGCGGCGGCTCGCAAGGAGCGCGCAGCATCAACCTCGCCGTCGAGGCGGCCATGTCGTCGATCTTGACCGAGGGGATCCAGATCCTGCATGTGCTGGGGCCGAAGAACTTCACCGACCAGCACGTTGTCGTCCGTCACAGCTCCGGGGCCGAGTATCGCCCCGTGCCGTTCGTGGAGGACATGGCCGTGGCGTACACGGCCGCCACGCTGATGCTGGGCCGCGCCGGGGCAGGTACCGTCATGGAGTCCGCGGTGTCGGGGCTCCCCGTCATCTTCGTGCCCCTCCCGTACGGCAACGGCGAACAGGCCAAGAATGCGGCCGAGCTCGTGGCCGCGGACGCCGGAGTCCTCGTGTCCGACGACCAGCTCACCCCGGATAGACTGATCACGATTATTCGTGACATCTTCGGCACCCCCGGCCGACTCGACGCCATGTCCGCGGCCTGCCGCGGGGTGTACCCGACGGACGCGGCCGACGTGCTGGCCGACGCCACGCTCGCAGCCGCCAACTAACTCGAAAGAAGGGCTCATGCTCCTCAAGCCAATCGATGTGGTTCCCGCCGATCAGGTGGGCCCCGTGCACTTCATCGCGGCCGGCGGGTCGGGAATGAGTGGCATCGCCCGGCTCTACGCCGAGCTGGGCATCCCCACCACGGGCAGCGACCAGTCGGATTCCACCGCGCTTCGCTCCCTGGAGCGCGTGGGCGTCACCACCTACGTCGGGCACGCCGCCGAGCAGGTTGGTGACGCGAAGACCGTGGTGGTGTCGTCGGCCATCCGTCAGGACAACGTGGAACTCGCCGAGGCCCGGCGCCGCGGCCTGCGCATCTGGCACCGCTCGGCGGCGCTGGCGGCGCTCATGGTGGGCAAGCGTGGCGTGTCGGTCGCGGGCACGCACGGCAAGACCACCACGACGGCGATGACCGCCGTCATGCTGAGCGAGGCAGGGGCCAACCCCAGTTATGTCATCGGTGGCCCGCTGTCCACCACCGGCGTGAGCTCCGCCGTCGGCACCGGTTCGGCGTTCGTGGTGGAGGCCGACGAATCGGACGCCTCCTTCCTGCAGTACCCCACGGAGATCGCCGTCATCACCAACGTCGAGGCCGACCACCTGGTCAACTGGGGCACCCCCGAGGCCTACGCCGACGGCTTCCGCGCCTTCGCCACGCGGCCCACGGTCCAGCACGTCGTCATCAACGTCGACGACGCGGGCTCCCGCACGCTGGCTGACGAGCTGGTGGGCGAGGCCAAGCACATCATCCGCTACGGCGAGTCCGAGGATGCCGACGTGCGGATCACCGACGTCGAGGCTCATGGCAACGGGGTCGCGGCCACCATCACCTACGGCGAGGATTCCGGCCGCATCGTCCTACAGGTGCCGGGCAACCACAACCTGGCCAACGCGTCGGCCGCGTACGCCGTCGGCCGCCTCTTGGGGCTCAGCCACGACGCCGCCGTCGATGCCCTCGGCCGCTTCGAGGGAACCCTGCGCCGGTTCCAGCTGATCACCGACACCGCCGGCATCCGCGTGTTCGACGATTACGCGCACCACCCGACGGAGATCCGGGCGGCGCTGACCGCGGCGCGGCGGGCGACGTCCGCCGGCAACGAGGCAACCGGCCTCTCCGGGCGCCTCATCGCCTGCTTCCAGCCGCACCTGTACTCCCGCACCGTGGATTTCGCCGACGAGTTCGGTGAGGTCATGACCTTGGCCGACATCGCCGTCATCAACGACGTCTGCGGCGCCCGTGAGGATCCCATCCCCGGCGTCACCGGTGAGTTGGTCGTCGATGCCGCCGTCAAGCACGGCGCCAAGGAAGTGGTCTACGTCAAGGAGAAGTACGACCTTCCCGCCGCCCTCAACGACATCGCCCACCCCGGCGACCTCATCATCACCCTTGGCTGTGGCGACGTCACGATCGTCGGCCCGCTGCTGGCCAAGCTCCTGAAGGAGCGTCCGGACGCCGAGGCGCCGTGACGGAGCCGGTCTCGCCCGGCGCCTTCGCCAAGGCTCTCATCGAACAACGGGAGCGGGTGAGGCGACGCAAGCTGATCCTGTGGGGGAGCGTCGGCGGCGCGGTGATCCTCGTCGCCGCCCTGGTCATCGTCTCCTTCTTCACCCCGGCCTTCGCCACCAAGCAGGTGGCCGTGTCCGGTCAGTCGCTCCTGACGGAGGGTCAGGTCCTCGACGCGGCCCGCGTCGAGATGGGGGTGCCGCTGCCGCGCCAAGACCGAGGCGCGATCGCGGCCCGCGTGCGGGAGCTCGCGCCGGTGCAGGACGTTCGGGTGGAGCTGGGCTGGCCCACCACGCTGGAGATCGACGTGACGGAGCGGAAGCTGGCGTATCAGCTGCAGCGCAACGCCGGGCACTTTGATTGGGTGGACGAATCCGGCGCCGTCTTCCACAGCACCGCGAAGGCGGAGCCGGGCGCCGTCGTGGCCACCGTCGAGGAGACCGACGACGAGACCCGCCTGCTGCGCGACGTCGCCACGGTGGTCAACGCGCTTCCCGAGGCGATCCGCTCCGATGTGCAGACGGTCAAGGCGAAGGCCGTCGACCAGATCACACTGTCGCTCAGCGAGAAGCGCACCGTGGTGTGGGGAAGCGCGGAGGAGTCCACGCTCAAGGCCGAGGTGCTCGCCGCTTTGCTCTCCGTCGAGGCGCGCACCTACGATGTGTCCGCACCTCAGTTGCCCACCACCAAGTAGGCCCTGAGCCAAACCCTGAAGTACCACTTGAGGTCAATCAATCAGGTTTAGGCCGTGGCGTTGGACGGAGTTAGGGAGGCTCACATAGCCTCTAGGCCATGGCAAGCGCATCTCAGAACTACCTCGCGGTCATCAAGGTCGTTGGCGTCGGCGGCGGCGGCGTGAACGCAGTCAACCGCATGATTGAAGCCGGGCTCCGCGGCGTCGAATTCATCGCGATCAACACTGATGCGCAGGCGCTCCTGATGAGCGACGCCGACGTGAAGCTCGACATCGGCCGCGAACTGACCCGCGGACTCGGCGCTGGTGCCGATCCCGCCAAGGGCCGGCAGGCCGCTGAAGACCACGCGGACGAGATCGAAGAGGCGCTCAAGGGCGCCGACATGGTGTTCGTGACCGCAGGCGAGGGTGGTGGCACCGGCACCGGCGCCGCGCCGATCGTCGCCAAGATCGCCCGTTCGCTCGGCGCCCTGACCATCGGCGTCGTCACCCGCCCCTTCTCGTTCGAGGGCAAGCGCCGCTCCACCCAGGCTGAGACGGGTATCGAGTCGCTGCGCGAAGAGGTGGACACCCTCATCGTCATCCCGAACGACAAGCTGCTCCAGATGACGGACCACCAGGTGGCCATCCTCGACGCCTTCAAGCAGGCGGATCAGGTGCTGATGCAGGGCGTCTCCGGCATCACTGACCTGATCACGACCCCCGGCCTGATCAACCTCGACTTCGCCGACGTGAAGTCGATCATGAGCCAGGCCGGCTCCGCCCTCATGGGCATCGGTTCGGCCCGCGGCGAAGACCGCGCCCGTGCCGCAGCGGAGATGGCCATCTCCTCGCCGCTGCTCGAGGCCAGCATCGACGGCGCCCACGGCGTCCTACTGTCGATCGCCGGTGGCAGCGACCTCGGTCTGTTCGAGGTGTCGGCCGCGGCCCAGCTCATCGAAGAGGCCGCGCATGACGAGGCCAACATCATCTTCGGTACCGTCATCGACGACGCCCTGGGCGACGAGGTGCGCGTCACCGTCATCGCTGCCGGCTTCGACGGCGGCCAGCCGCAGAAGCGTCAGAATCGCGTCGCTGATTCCCGCCCGGCTCCGCGCCCTGCCCCGCAGCAGCCGCAGGGCAACGTCCCGCGCGCCAACCCGATGCCCGGCCAGCCGGCTGAGCAGCCCAAGCCCGCGGCGCAGCCCGCCGTCGAGCAGAAGGCCGCCGCGCAAGAAGACTCCTTCTACAACTACGAAGACGATCTGGACGTTCCAGACTTCATGAAGTGAGCCCAGGGCACTCACCGAACTGATGTCGGCGCGTCGGAGCGTCAAAGTTCAATCCTGCGGCCTCCCGCGCTAGCCTTCATTCCGAAGGAACCGAGGGAGGAACCGTGGGCGTTCGTAAGCTTGCTGAATGGATTGGGCTCGTGGAAGACGGGCGCTATCGCACCGAAGACGAGCTGGACAACGAGGCTGAACTGACCGACGACGTGTACGTCGACGATGAGCCCAGCTCAACCACCGGCACCGTCGCGCCACTTCCTGCAGCGACGCGCCGACCGGCGCCGGTCGCTCCCGTGGCCCAGAAGGAGGTCGCAGATTTGAGCCGCATCGTCAGCGTTCGCCCGCGCTCCTACAACGAGGCCCGCGTCATCGGTGAGAACTTCCGCGACGGCATCCCCGTCATCATGAACCTCTCAGACATGGAGGACGGCGAGGACAAGCGCCTCGTCGATTTCGCCGCCGGTCTGATCTTCGGGCTCAAGGGCAACATCGAGCGCGTCTCCACCAAGGTCTTCCTGCTCTGCCCGCACAACCTCGTGGTCGGGCCCGAAGACAAAGAGCGGATCGCCTCGGGCGGTTTCTTCAACCAGAGCTAGTTCGCGTG
>DYZF01000254.1 GCA_020741375.1 Tessaracoccus flavescens | reverse complement strand
CACCCGTCAACTCCTCGTGCCCAACATCAAGGGCTGCGAGAACCTCAACTTCTTCCAGTTCTGGTCCGCCTACGAGACCGTCGTCAAGAAGACTCGCGACGGCGATCTTCAGGTGTCGGACTTCGCCGGCACCACGGCGTCGCTAACCAACCCGGGCGGCATCGGCACCAACCACTCGGTGCCGCGTCTCATGACCGGACAGGGCGTCATCCTGGGCGTCGGCAACATCGACTACCCCGCCGAGTTCCAGGGCATGAGCCCCTCCCGCCTCATGGACCTTGCCGTCAGCAAGATCACGACTCTGACCAGCACCTACGATCACCGCGTCATCCAGGGCGCCACGTCCGGTGAGTTCCTGAAGAAGCTGCACGGGCTGCTGCTCGGCGAGGACGGCTTCTACGACCAGATCTTCGAGGCGCTGCGTATCCCCTACGAGCCGCTTCGCTGGGCGCCGGACATCTCCGCGCACCGGGATTCGCAGGTCAGCAAGACCGCCCGCGTGCTGGAGCTCGTCAACTCCTACCGCGCCTTCGGCCACCTCATCGCGGACACGGATCCTCTGGAGTACCGCCAGCGCGGCCAGGAAGACCTCCGTCTCGAGACGCATGGCCTGTCCATCTGGGATCTGGACCGTGAGTTCGCCGTCGGCACCTTCGGCGGCAAGGAGCGCACGTACCTGACGCTGCGCGAGATCCTCTCGATCCTGCAGGACTCGTACTGCCGCACCATCGGCGTCGAGTACATGCACATCTCGGACCCGCGTCAGCGCGAGTGGTTCCAGCTCCGCATGGAGAAGCCGCACACCCCGCTGCAGCACGAAGAGCACATGCACGCGCTCGACAAGCTCAACGAGGCAGAGATCTTCGAGACCTTCCTGCAGACGAAGTTTGTCGGCCAGAAGCGCTTCTCCCTCGAGGGCGGCGAATCGCTGATCGTTCTGTTGGACGAGATCGCCCAGCAGGCGGCCAACGATTCCATCGAAGAGGTCTGCATCGGCATGCCCCACCGTGGGCGTCTGAACGTGCTCGCCAACATCGTCGGCAAGAAGTACGCGCAGATCTTCAAGGAGTTCGACGGCGCCGTCGACGCCAGCGGCACCGGCGACGTCAAGTACCACCTGGGTGCTGAGGGCACGTTCGTCGCTGCCAACGGCGCCACCGTCAAGGCATCGGTCGCGGCCAACCCGTCGCACCTGGAGGCCGTGAACCCGGTGCTCCAGGGCATCGCACGCGCCAAGCAGGACACGCTCGGCGCCCCCGACTACCCGGTCATGGCCATCACCCTCCACGGCGACGCGTCCTTCTCGGGTCAGGGTGTTGTGTTCGAGACGCTCCAGATGAGCCAGCTGCGCGGCTACCGCACCGGCGGCACCATCCACGTCGTGGTCAACAACCAGGTCGGCTTCACGACGGCGCCCACGGAATCGCGTTCCTCGACCTACTGCACCGACGTCGCCAAGGCGATCTCCGCCCCGGTGCTGCACGTCAACGGCGACGATCCGGACGCCTGCATCCGCGCCGCCCGAATCGCCTTCGACTACCGCCAGAAGTACCACAAGGACGTCGTCATCGACCTCGTCTGCTACCGCCGCCGCGGTCACAACGAGGGCGACGATCCCAGCTTCACGCAGCCGAACATGTACGACCTGATCGAGCAGAAGCGCTCCACGCGCCGTCTCTACACCGAGTCGCTCATCGGTCGCGGTGACATCTCGATGACGGACGCCGAAGAGGTCATGAACCGCTTCCGCAGCCGCTTGGAGAACGTGTTCAAGGAGGTTCGCGAGGCCACCGAGGCCAACGACGACGACTACCGCAAGGTGCCGTACTACCCCACCAAGCCTGAGGCCCGCCTCACCGAGATCACCTCGGAGATGCTGCAGGCCATCGCCGACGTGCACACGAAGTTCCCAGAGGGCTTCAGCCCCCACCCGAAGGTGCAGCCGCAGTTGGAGCGCCGCGCGCAAGCGATCATGGAGGGCCCGATCGATTGGGCCACCGCTGAGATGATCGCGATCGGCTCGCTGCTGCTCGAGGGCCGTCCCGTCCGCCTGGCCGGCCAGGACTCCCGTCGTGGCACCTTCTCGCAGCGCTTCGCCGCGATCGTTGATCGCGTCACGAACGAGGCTTGGGTGCCGCTCAAGCACCTGGCCGACGAGCAGGCCACTTTCGAGGTCTGGGATTCGCTGCTCAGCGAGTATGCGGCCCTCGGCTTCGAGTACGGCTACTCCGTGGCACGCCCCGACGCGCTGGTGATATGGGAAGCCCAGTTCGGCGACTTCGTCAACGGCGCCCAGACCATCTCCGACGAGTTCGTCTCCTCCGGCAACGCCAAGTGGACCCAGAAGTCGGGCGTCGTCCTGCTTCTCCCCCACGGCTACGAGGGTCAGGGCCCAGACCACAGCTCCGCCCGCATCGAGCGGTGGCTCCAGCTGTGCGCCGAGGGCGCGCTGGCCGTGTGCCAGCCGTCGACGCCGGCCAGCCACTTCCACCTGCTGCGCCAGCACGCCTACGTCAACTGGCACCGCCCCGTGGTCATCGCCACCCCGAAGTCGATGCTGCGCAACAAGCTCGCTACCTCCGCCCCTGAGGACTTCACCTCGGGCAAGTGGCGTGCGGCCCTCGACGATCCGACGATCGAGGACGCGTCGCAGGTCGAGCGCCTGATCCTCTGTTCCGGCAAGGTGCGCTGGGATCTGGTGGCGGCTCGCAAGAAGCGCGGGCTCGACGGCAAGGTTGCGATCGTCGCGCTCGAGCGCCTCTACCCGCTGCCGAGCGAAGAACTGGCCGAGATCCTGGGGCGTTACACCCACGTCAAGGACGTCCGCTTCGTGCAGGACGAGCCCGAGAACCAGGGCGCTTGGCCGTTCATGTCGATGCACCTCGCTGCAGACTTGAAGAACTACCTGCCGGACTACGAGCTCAACATGAAGTTGGCCTCGCGTCCGTGGGCGTCGGCCCCGTCGGTCGGCTCGCTCAAGGTTCACAAGTCCCAGGAGGACGAGCTGATGGAGGCAGCGCTAGGCTGATCCGGTGTACTTCACCGATCGAGGCTTAGAAGAGTTGGTTGATCGGCGAGGCCATGAGGAGGTTTCCTTCGAATGGCTCGCCGATCAACTGCGTACGTTTGTCGATTTGAACCCTGAGTTCGAGACTCCCGTCGAGCGCCTCGCCTCGTGGTTGGCACGCTTGGACGACGAGGAGGACTGATGTTGGATCTGGATGCGCTGAGTGCGCGCTACCGCGAGTTGGCGGGTGGAGATCCAGAGGGCCTCTGGTTCGGCCCCGGCCGCGTCAACCTCATCGGTGAACACACCGACTACAACGATGGCTTCGTCCTCCCGTTCGCGCTGGATCGTAAGGCAGTGGTCGCGGCCGGTCGGCGCGACGATGACACCGTCGTGATGTCGTCGCTCGAACTCGACGAGACCGTCGCCACACCGCTGGCCGATCTCGCCCCGGGCACCGGGAACTGGGACGCATACCTGGCGGGCGTCGTCTGGGCGTTGCGCGGGGCGGGCCACGACGTCGGCGGCGTGACGCTGGCACTGACCTCAGACGTACCGCTGGGCGCAGGGTTGTCCAGTTCGGCGGCCATCGAGTGCGCCGTCGTGGCCGCCCTCGTCGATCTCTTCAGCCTCGACATCGCCCCCATGGAACGCGCCAAGCTGGCCCGCCGCGCTGAGAACGCCTACGTCGGCGCCCCCACCGGACTGCTCGACCAGGCCGCCAGCACGCTGTGCGAGGCGGACGCCGGCCTATTCCTCGATTGCCGCACGTTCGAATCGCAGCAGGTCCCGCTGCCGATGGCGGAGCAGGGGTTCGAGATGCTGGTGCTCGACACCAAGACTCCGCACAGCCATGTCGACGGGGAATACGGCACGCGCCGCGCCACGTGCGAGGCCGCGGCCAAGCTCCTCGGCATCCCGGCGCTGCGCGACGTCACCGATCT
>DYZF01000253.1 GCA_020741375.1 Tessaracoccus flavescens | reverse complement strand
GTGCGGTGTCGGCCTTCTCGCCCTGTGCGGCGGTGGCGTAGTCGGTGCTCGCGGTCGCGGCGGCGGTGCCCAGCGTCGGCTTGCCGGACAGGTCCGCATAGGCGCCGGAGAATGACGACGTGCCCGCGCCGATGGCGGCCCGTGCGTCGGCAGCGGTCGCACCCTGAGCGATGACGGCGGGATGCGTGTGCAGCGCCGCCTTCTCCGCGTCGGTTACGTAGTTGTCGTCCGGGCCGAGCGGGGCAGCGAACGACCCCCGCGTGCCGTCCGCCAGCGCGTAATGCGGGTGGTCATCGTCCCCGAGGCCCGACAGTGCGCCGTGGTCGGTGACGCCGCCGCTGGGCGGGTTGGCGGTGAGGTAGTCCTCCACGGCCTGCGACACGTCAGCGCCCGCCATCGTTGCCTCAAGGTCAGCAGCCGCCGCCAGTAGGTCAGCGAAGACCGTGGGGGCGCCGGGAGTCACGCCTGCCAGCACCACCGTGGACAGGTCGAGGGTGTCGGATGCGCTGAGGGGGAACGTCGCCGACGGCAGGGCGCGGCCCGACCATGACGCCGACCACCTCCAGCCACTGGGCAAGATGCCGGGGTGGTCGGTCGCCAGCAGCCGTACCCCCTCCTCGGTGGACAGGTCGCCCCCCGGCAGCACGAGCCGCAGGATGCCTTGGTCGTCGTAGCGGCCCTGCACTGCCTGCGGGACGTGCGTAACCGGGTCGCTGCCGCCGTCCCACACAATCGCGGCAACTGACGCCCGAAACTCAACCTCCAGGCCGACGATCTTTGACAGGTCAGGGTGGAGATCGACATCGGGGCCGTCAGCAGAGACGCCGAGCGCGCGGTGGACGACGGTGCCGTAGGGCAGCATCGGCGGGTCAACGATGGGCACAGTCATGGGGCGCTCCTACTCGGCGTCGGACTCGACGGCGCTGCGGGGGGCAACCTCGGTGCTCGACCCGTCAGCCCAACGCCGGATCGCCCACGCCGCGACGGCTTGGATCACGGAGCGCAGCGCGACGAGCAGCCACACCGGCCACGACGTGACCACCGACTCCCACGACTCCATCGCGGGGACGACCGTGGTGGTCAGCACCAGAGCAAGGGCAACGACGATATCGACGCCGAGACCGGTCAGGAGGGTTTGCCAGCCGCGCTTGGCGGCAACCTCGGGGATGGTGGGGGTGGTGGTCATGGTTGATCCTCCTGCAAAGTGATGGCGGCAATGGCGAGTGGGGAGATGATGGGCGGGGGTGGCACGGCACCGTCCTGCTGCCAGCGGTGCTGCGCCTCCAGCGCGTCAGCGACGAGCCGAAAGCGGCGCTCCAAGCTGGCGAGACGGCGGCCCTTCGCGGCGTCGGCGGCCTCCAGGTCGGACACGCGGCGAGCCAACACCTCATACGGCGCGGCCTCGGTTTCGATCTCGGCTTTGCGGACGGCGGAGCGCCACGTGGCGTAGGCGCCGAGGGCGACGCCGACCAGCGACAGGATGCCGACGATGACAGTGCTATCCGGCATTCGGCGGCCTCCGCTCCACGTCGGGCCAGCCGGCGAGGGTGACGATGAGGCCGAGGATGCCCGCCCAGATCAGCGACTCGCCCACCGAGGTGGTGGTGCCGTCGGGGAGGCCGGGCACGATCCACGCGATGACCGACCATGCCCAGCCGACGAGGCGCTGCACGGGCATCAGCACCAGCAGCACCCATGCGACACTGACCCGCCAGCGGGCGACGATCACGGCGGCGATGCCGAGGGTGATCCACAAGGTGGCGCGGAGTTCCCAGCCCATCAGTTCAAACAGCACGGCCCGGTTGGGGTCGTGCTGGATGTGGTCGCCGAGGATGACACGCAGCCCCATGCCGAGGTGCAGCACGGCCAGCGCGAGGACCGCGTGCAGTTGGCGGCTCACTGGTCGCCCAACTCCAGTGTGACCTTCGCGCCGGCCAGCGCCTGTTCAGCGCCACGCTTGGCGGCGGCCTCAACGGCGGCGAGGTCAACGGTGCCGCCTGCGATCTGCCCGAGGGCGGTAGTCAGCCCCGCGATCTGGCCCGACAGTGCGGCGACCTGCGCCGAGGTTTGCCCGAGCACCTCACGCAGCGACACCTGACGGTCGCCGTAGGTCAGCGGGCGGGTCGCCGGTCCGGCTTCGGCGGCGCGGGCGAGCCGTGCCCCGGCAGTGTCGGTGCCCCACGTCGCGGACCAGACAGCGGAGGGCACGACGCCCAACTGCCGCATGAGCCATGCTTTGTCGTCTGCGGATAGTGCCATGAGTGTCTCCTCCATGTAGTCGATGCCCTGTGCGCCGGTGCGCCACGGACTGGGGGCGGGGTGGGTGTCTTGGCCGCGCCGACCGCCAGCGCCGAGGCCGTTGTATCCGGCACGGACAGCGGCGGTTTGGTAGCTGGCCGCGGTGCGGAGGGTGCCGGAGTCCACGACGAGATGAATGTGCGGGTCGAAACCCTGATCCTTGGTGCGATACCACGTCGCGGATGCTCCGCAACGGCGGGCCAGCGCGACCAGCTTATCGACGGTGGCCTGCGAGAAACGCCAGGTGCGGATGTCGACCGCCCATCCGTCGGCGTGGGTGCCCGCCGACAGCGACCCGGAGCCGAGGGCTTGGATGATCT
>DYZF01000252.1 GCA_020741375.1 Tessaracoccus flavescens | reverse complement strand
GACGGCGTCAACACAGCCAGATTCGGGCCAGTCCACTTTGGAAGTGGGCTGGCCCGACCTGCAATACTGGTCGAATGCCTAGGGAGACCGGACGCAAGCTCGTCGCTCAGAACAAGAAGGCCCGGCACGATTACCTCATCGGTGACGTGTTCGAGGCCGGCCTTGTGCTGACCGGAACCGAGGTGAAGACCCTCCGCGCCGGCCGTGCAACCCTGCTCGACGCGTACGTCACCGTCGACGACAACGGCGAGGCCTGGCTGATCAATGCGCACATTCCTGAATACGAGTTCGGCACTTGGCGCAACCATTCTTCGCGACGCACCCGCAAGCTGCTGCTGAACCGCAAGGAGATCACCAAGATCTCCCGCGAACTCGACAATTCGGGTAAGACGGTGGTGCCGCTGTCGCTGTACTTCAAGGACGGCTACGCGAAGGTGGAGATCGCCGTCGCCACCGGTAAGAAGGATTGGGACAAGCGGCACACGATCGCCGAGCGCGACGCGAAGCGCGAGGCCGAGCGAGCGCTCGCGATGCGCAATCGCTACAACCGCGGCTAGGGGCTGATTAGGGGGACAGTCAGGGCCAATCCCGGTGGCGCATCGTCTGCTGTCGGAGAACAATTGGTGTCATGAGCAGCACTGGATTCAGCCACCTTCCCGCCTTGACGGACAATCAACGAGATCGGGCGATCGCACACCTTCAGGCGTGTTACGCCAACGGATCACTCGACGAGGGGGAGTTCCACCGTCGTTTGGATGCGGCCTTTGCTGCCCGTGATCGCGTGGAACTGAACCGCACCCTGCTCGGGCTTGCCCGAGTTGCACCGGCTGCGTTCCTGCCGACTCGTTCCGGCCAGCCATCGCCGGCCGACAACGCAGCTTCTGGGCTGACTCACCTGGCCGGCATCGTGTCCGGGCCGATCGTTCCCGCCGTCGTGCGCGCAGTCGCCACCCCGGGGTCGCGGCTGTCCACTGAAGCGGGACGGGCGCTGAGCTTCCAGCTGACCACACTGGTTCTCGGCCTGGCGTCCTTCTTCGTCGGCGCGGTGATCCTGGACACTGCCTTCTTCATGTTCGCCGCGTGGGCGATCTGGTTCGCGGGCACGATCTGGGCCAGCGTTCGCGCGTTCAACGGAAAGTCGAGCCTGGGATCGCTCGAACGGTTCACGGTGCTGAAGCAGGAGCCGCAGCGTCGTCAGCTGCGTTGAACGGCCTAGTCGTAGCGACTACAATGGTGCTCATAACTCAACAGGGGATGACTGGTTTCGACTTGGGACGGTAGTTCCAGGGGAAGCGGGTCGAGGACCCACGCTTATCTCGTTAACGATGCGTGGAAACCAATAAGTGCCAACAACAACCGCACTAACTTCGCTCTCGCTGCCTGATCAGCGATCGAAGGGTCAGCTCGGATGCGCCTTCCGTCCGATTCCTGGCCTCATTCAGAAGGCTTGCTGAACCGCTTGTGTATCAGGGGCGGTTCGGGACTTAACTGAGACTGGGTTCGTTTGCGACATGCCGACGTGAGTGCAAGAACCGAGAAAACGCCTAGTCGGCTGCACCCGGAGAAGCCCTGGTTCATCTCTTAAGGACGCGGGTTCAATTCCCGCCATCTCCACCCCTGTGAAAGGGCCGAGGGCAACAAGCTTTCGGCCCTTTGTCATGCCTGCGGAAGCTTGCCACCGTACTATTGCGAGGATGCTGGCACCCTTGCAGCGTTTCGGGCGTTACTTGTGTCCTCTGCATGGCCGAGTATCTGGACTTCAATCGGAACCGTTGGAATGGGGTGTCCAGGAGGAAGGGGAACTCCTTCACAGTTCCCGTCACGCCCGAGGGCTTGGAGCACGCGAGAAAGAACCCCATCGAGGTGGCGCTCACCGTTGGCAGGAGCGTGCCTACCAGATGGTTCGAGATGGTCAGCCGGCTTCGCGATGATCGACTTCTACGAGTCGCGGGATGAGCGGAATCGGCTATCGCAGTACGCCAGCGACTACTTGGCGAATCTGTCCATCAAGCTGTAGTGGAGCGCCGCTGACTCGCCCGATGTCACTCCGCAGCTACTGAGGGATCGGCTGTACGTGGTGACCGACGGCGTGCTGACCCGTTGCACCGACTCCACTCCCGGCCGGCGCGCCCTGTGCTATCAATGGTCGAACGACGTGACAACCACCTAGTGGAGGCCCGCCTATGGCAGTTCGGGTACGAGCAGACTTGGCAACCATCCCCAGCTACAAGCCGGGCCGTTCGCCGGCTCAGGGGGCTGCGACGTGGTTCAAGCTGTCGTCGAATGAGTCGCCCTATCCGCCGCTGCCGTCGGTGAGCGAGGCCATCTCTCTCCAGGCGTCGATGGTGCACCGTTACCCCGACGCCGCCGTCGCGGACTTGACTCGTGTCACCGCGGACCGGCTCGAGGTGCCGATGGATCGCATCGTCTTCGGCGCGGGTTCGGTGGAATCCATCTCTCAGGTCATCCGCAGCGTCGTCGGCGCCGGCGACGAGGTGATCTACGCCTGGCGCTCGTTCGAGGCGTATCCCATCCTGACTAGGGGAGCGGGAGCATCGCCCGTGGAGGTGCCGCTCACCGCGGATCATCGCCACGACCTAAAAGCCATGCTTGACGCCATCACCCCGGCCACCCGCCTGATCATCGTCTGCACTCCCAACAACCCCACCGGCACAGCCGTGACCCCGGAGGAGTTGCAATGGTTCGTCGAGCAGGTTCCCCCGGAGATCGCCATCTTGGTCGACGAGGCGTACTACCAATTCAGCGACCACCCAGACCTCGCGCTCGGCCTCGCTATCGGGCGCGAGCATGAAAACGTCATCGTCGCCCACACCTTCTCAAAGGCCTACGGATTGGCGGGCCTGCGAATCGGGTACGCACTGGCGCCGCCGAACGTCGCCGAGGCGATGCGCAAGGTTGCGCTGCCCTTCGGCGTCACGAACCTGGCCCAGGCCGCGGCCCAGGCCTCGTATGAGGCGGATGCGGAGCTGACTGAGCGCGTCCGCTACATCGTCTCTGAACGAGG
>DYZF01000251.1 GCA_020741375.1 Tessaracoccus flavescens | reverse complement strand
GTGCGGTTGGTCACCTGCGACAACCATGTTGATGAGCTTGTCACATGCCCGACACATTCCACCTAATACATTTGGCGCATGAGTGTGCTGTTCGACGACTACCCGCGCAGTGACGCCGTCTACGACGAGATGGTGTCGCCCGACGGGATTCGCTCCGCGCTGAAGTCCGTCGCCACCGAGATGGAACGCCTCGGGCTCGACGAGGTGCGCTCCCGCGCCGAGTACCTGCGCTCCACCTACATCGATCAGGGCGTCACGTTCGACATCGGCGGCGAGGAGCGGCCCTTCCCGCTCGACATCGTGCCCCGTGTCATCCAGGCCGCCGAGTTCGCGCACATCGAAGCCGGCTCCAAACAGCGCGTCCGCGCCATGGAAGCCTTCCTCGACGACGTCTACTCGGAGGGACGCTGCTTCACCGACGGCGTCATCCCGCGCCACGTCGTCGCCTCCTCCCCGCACTTCCACCGCGTCATGAGCGGCATCACCACCCCCAACGGCGTGCGCATCCACATCGCCGGCATCGATCTCATCCGCGGCAACGACGGCGTCTACCGCGTGCTGGAGGACAACTTCCGCTGCCCCTCGGGCGTCTCCTACGTCATGACCAACCGTCGCGCCGTCAACGCGGCGCTGCCGGAGGTGGCCGCCAAGCACCGCATCCGCCCCGTCGAGGATTACCCGTCGGAACTGCTCCGCGCCCTCCGCTTGGCGGCGCCGTCGGGCGTGGCCGACCCCACCGTCGTGGTGCTCACGCCAGGCGTCTACAACTCGGCCTACTTCGAGCACGCTCTCCTCGCCCGCCAGATGGGCGTCGAGCTGGTCGAGGGTCGAGACCTGGTGGCCCACGGCGGCCACGTGTCGCTGCGCACCACCCGCGGCCTGCGCCCGGTTCACGTCATCTACCGCCGCATCGACGACGAATTCCTCGATCCCGCCGTCTTCCGCGCCGATTCCCTCCTGGGCTGCGCGGGCCTGCTCAACGCCGCCCGCGCCGGCAACGTGACCATCGCCAACGCCGTCGGCAACGGCGTGGCCGACGACAAGCTCGTCTACACCTACGTGCCGAACATGATCCGGTACTACCTCAGCGAAGAGCCCATCCTCGCCTCGGTCGACACGTGGCGGCTCGAGGAGCCCGAGGCGCGCGAGGAGGTGCTGGACCGGCTGGACGAACTGGTGGTCAAGCCCGTCGACGGCTCCGGCGGCAAGGGCATCGTGATCGGCCCCCGCGCCAGCGACGACGAACTGGACAAGCTCCGTCGCCAGATCCTCAAGGACGCCCGCGGCTGGATCGCCCAACCGGTGGTCCAGCTGTCCACCGTGCCCACGATGATCGACGGCGAACTGCGGCCCCGGCACGTGGACCTCCGGCCGTTCATCGTCAATTCCGGCAACGACGACATCTTCGTCCTGCCCGGCGGCCTCACCCGCGTGGCGCTGCCGGAGGGCGAGCTGATCGTCAACTCCTCGCAGGGCGGTGGCTCCAAGGACACCTGGGTGCTGAGCGCCGGCAAGACGACGGTGGCGCCCAAGCGTGCCGCCCCGCCGCAGCCGCGCAGCGTTTCGGTGAAGCTCCAGGAGCAGGTCATCGACCGCGTCATCAGGCACCAACACGAGCAACAACAGCAGTCAGCGACCGAAGGCGAGGTAACCCCATGCTGAGCCGCATCGCAGATTCGCTGTTCTGGATCGGGCGCTATCTGGAGCGTGCCGAGGACACGTGCCGCATCGTCGAGGTGCATCTCAATCAGCGCTTCGACGACCCGTCCGACGACCCGAGCCAAGGCGCCCGCGATCTCCTGCTCCTCATGGGCCGCGAACCCCGCGACGAGGAGCCCGACATCCTGGAGGAACTCTGTTACGACGAGAAGTCACCGGTGAGCTTCCTCAACGCGCTGGGCAGCGCCCGCGAATCCGCCCGCCGCGCACGCGAGACGGTGCCCACCGAGGTGTGGGAATCGATCAACACCACCTGGCTCGCCGGCAAGGGCGGGCGCCTCCAGCGCATGCGCCCCGCGTCGATGTTCAAGTTCGTGCGCGAACGCTGCGCCGTCATCGCCGGGCTCGCCGATTCGACGATGAGCCACGACGAGGGCTGGCTGTTCTTCACGCTGGGCCGCAGCATCGAGCGCATCGACATGACCTCGCGCCTGCTGTCCACGCCCGCACTGGCGGCCAACACCCAGCGCGCGTGGGATCACGTGCTGAGCGGCTGCGGCGCCCACCACGCCTTCGTGCAGCGCTACGGCGCGCTGGCCTCAGACCGGGACGCGGCAGAGTTCCTCATCCTCGACCGGCTGTTCCCGCGGTCGCTGCTGTACACGCTCAACACCGCCCAGGTGGCGCTGCGCCAACTCGGCCCCACCAACCTGCGCATCCGCCCCGACGATGCCGCCGCGCGTCTGCTCGGCGCCGCGAAGGCCAACCTCGAGTTCATGCCGCCGGACGAAATCCTCAGCGACCTGCCCGAGGAGATGGCCAAGCTGCAGATGGTCTGCTCGCAGACCACCGGCGCGATCGCTCACCGTTACTTCGAGGGCTCCGCTGCCGCGGAGTGGGTTGGAGGTGCCTCATGAGCCAGTACCGGATCGTGCACACCACGGGCTACCGCTACGAGGGCGGCGCCAACGACTCGTTCAACGAGGCGCGGATGACGCCGCTGACCAGCCGTCGCCAACTCGTCCTGTCCAGCCGGCTCGACATCACGCCCGTCGCGTGGACCCACCCGCACCGCGACTATTGGGGCACGTCGGCGGTCGCGTTCGAGGTGCACGAGCGGCACGCCGAACTGAAGGTGGTGGCGACGTCCACCGTCGACATCCACGAGGTGTCCCGCACCGAGGAGTCCCTCGGCTGGGAGGGCTTGGCCGACGCGAACCTGCGCGACAAGCACGTCGAGTACCTCACGATGACCGACTATGTCCGCCCGCACCGCGATGTGGCGCGCCTGGCCGAATCGATCCGCAAGCACGCTGCCACCCCCACCGACGCCGTCGAACAGCTCACCAGCAAGCTGCGCGAGAAGGTGTCCTACGTGCCCGGCGTCACCAAGGTCAACACACTCGCCAGCGAGGTGTGGGAGCACGGGGCCGGCGTCTGCCAAGACATCGCGCACCTGACGATCGGGGCGCTGCGCCACATCGGCGTGCCCACCCGCTACGTGTCCGGCTACGTCGTCACCTCCAAGGACCCGGAGGTGGGGGAGACCATGGTGGGTGAATCGCACGCCTGGATCCAGTACTTCGACGGCGAATGGCTCGGCTTCGACCCCACGAACCAGTCGACGCCGTCGGGCACCCACGTGGAGGTGGGTTTCGGCCGCGACTACTCCGACGTCGCGCCGCTGACGGGCATCTACACGGGCTCCAGTGGCTCGGAGATGTACGTCTCGGTGGAGATGACGCGCCTGACCTGACCGCGGGCTCGCGCCACCCAGTAGGCTCGATCCATGACACCGCTAGCGCAGCTGCTGATCGAGATCATGGACATCGAATCAGTCTCTGGCAACGAGAAAGAGTTGGCCGACTGGGTGGAGCAGCGCCTCAGCGCGTTCTCCCATCTGACGCTGCACCGCGACGGCGACGCCATCGTCGCGCGCACAGACCTGGGGCGGGCAGAGCGGGTGGTGATCGCCGGACATCTCGACACCGTGCCGGTTGCCGAGAACCTGCCGGCCAAGCTGTTGCACGATGACGACGACCCCGACGGCGATCTGGTGTGGGGGCGTGGCGCCGTCGACATGAAGGGCGGGGTCGCCGTGATGCTCACGCTCGCCGAGGAACTGTCGGAGCCCACCCGCGACATCACGTGGATCTTCTACGACAACGAAGAGGTGGAATCCACCAAGAACGGTCTGGGCCGATTGGCCAACAACGTCCCAGAACTCATCCAGGGGGATTTCGCCATCCTCATGGAGCCCACCAGCGCCCTCATCGAAGGCGGCTGCCAGGGTACGATCCGCGTGGACATCGAGACCAAGGGCACCGCGGCCCACAGTGCCCGTGCGTGGATGGGGCACAACGCCATCCACGATCTCGCGCCCATCCTCAAGGTGCTCGCCGAGTATCAGCCCCAGGACATCGAGGTCGACGGACTGCTCTACCGCGAGGGCCTCAACGCCACCGGCATCACCGGCGGCATGGCCAGCAACGTGATCCCGCCGTCGGCGAGCGTCCACGTCAACTACCGCTACGCGCCGGACAAGTCCAGCGTTGAGGCGCTCACCAAGCTGCAGGAATGGTTCGACGACTACCAGCTGCAGGTGGCCGACGTGTCACCCGCCGCCCGCCCCGGATTGGACCTGCCGCTGGCCAAGGAATTCGTCGATGCCATCGGCGAGGCGCCCCGGCCCAAGTACGGTTGGACCGACGTGGCCCGGTTCAGCGAGCTGGGCATCCCCGCGGTCAACTACGGGCCTGGCAACCCGTCGCTGGCCCATCGTGACGACGAGGCCTGCCGGGTCTCGGAACTCGACGCCTGCGCGGCAGGGCTGCGGCGCTGGCTCAACCCAGAACGAGGAGATCAAGCATGACCGAACCCCGCCCCAAGGACCTCCAACCCGGCAAGAAGCGTCGTCAGGGCGCTGTGACGCTGCGCGGCGAGGAGGCCCGCGCGCCGATGGCCGACCAGCAGCTCCTCGAGCACAAGGGGCAGGACGACTGGAACCAGCGCGACCCATGGCGCGTGCTGCGCATCCAATCGGAGTTCGTCGAGGGCTTCGACGCGCTCTTCGACCTTCCGCCGTCGGTCAGCATCTTCGGTTCCGCCCGCACCAAGCCCGGCGATCCTATGTACGAAGCCGGCGTCGAGCTGGCCCGGGCGCTGGTGAAGAAGGGCTTCGGCATCATCACCGGCGGCGGCCCCGGCATCATGGAGGCCGGCAACAAGGGCGCGATGGAGGCGGACGGCTGCTCCGTCGGCCTCGGCATCGAACTGCCGCACGAGCAGGGCCTCAACGAGTTCATCACGTTGGGAATCAACTTCCGCTACTTCTTCGTCCGCAAGACGATGTTCCTCAAGTACAGCCAAGGGTTCATCACCATGCCGGGCGGCTTCGGCACCCTCGATGAGCTGTTCGAGGCGCTGACCCTCATCCAGACCGGCAAGGTGACCAACTTCCCGATGGTGCTCTTCGGCAAGGATTACTGGTCGCCGCTGGTGGGCTGGATCAAGAACACCTTGGAGGGCGGCGGCTTCATCTCGCCCGGGGACATCGACCTCATCACCGTCACGGACGACATCGAGGAGGCCGTCGCCGCGATGGGCGAGCCCGGCCAGTTCGGGACCGTCTGAGCATGTGGATCGTCATCGGCGCCGTCGCCATCATCGCGCTCGGCTTGGCGGCGTTCGCGGGGCTGGGCAAGTTCGGAGAGATGCCGGCGACGGCGGTCACGGATCGGCCCAAGGGGTTCATCCCCGACGGCCCCGTCACCGCCGAACTGCTCGCGGCCCTACAGCTGCCGACGGCTTCATCGGGATACGACAAAGCCGAGGTGGACGCCTACCTCGCCTCGATCCCCACAGGCCAGGCCGCGCCGGCATCGGAAACGTTCTTCACCGTCGGCCGAAAGGGCTACGACATGCAGGCGGTGGACGAGTTGATTGAGCGACCTCGCTACGAGCGCCCGACGGCGGCCCCCGCCGTCGACGAGGGCGACGAAAGCGTGATTGACAAGGGCTCCGACGTGGAGGTGATCGAGTTGGGGGAGGAAGCCGACGACGCAGACCTGACCCCGGCCGACGTCGGAAATGAGCCGCAGCCGCCTACGCGTTTGCTCGATGCGGAATAATAGAGGGCAGACCGAAGTCCGGACACACGAGAATGAGGGTGGCACATGGCAGCGATGAAGCCTCGCACGGGCGATGGCCCAATGGAGGTCACGAAGGAAGGCCGCGGCATTGTGATGCGGGTTCCGGTCGACGGAGGTGGTCGACTCGTTGTCGAGATGAACGCCACTGAGGCCACGGATCTGCTGAACGCCCTGAAGGATGTCGTCGGCTGACGATCCCGCACCAGACACAACAAAACGACCGCCCCGATCGGGGCGGTCGTTTCGCGTTCGGGGATCAGCCGCGACGGTTGGCGATGGCCTTCTCGTACACGGCGACCGTCTCTGCGGCGATCTTCGCCCACGAGAACTCGTCGATGCAGCGCTGGCGGCCGGCCAGGCCGTACTGCGTGGCCAGCGACTCGTCACGGGTGAGGCGGTTGACCTTCTCCGCGAAGTCGGCCTCGAAGTCGGAGACGAACTCGGGGTCGCCCGCCTGCGCCGCGTCGTACTTGACCAGCAGGCCGGTTTCACCGTCGACGACGACCTCCGGGATGCCGCCGACGGCGCTCGCCACGACGGGCGTCTCGCAGGCCATGGCCTCGAGGTTGACGATGCCCAGCGGTTCGTAGACCGACGGGCAGGCGAACACCGTGGCCTGCGTCAGCACCTGACGGACGGCGGCACGTGGGAGCATCTCCTGAACCCAGATAACCGGCGCGGTGCGCCGCTGCTGCAGGTCGGCGAACGCGGCGTTGAACTCGGCGGCGATCTCAGGAGTGTCCGGGGCGCCGGCCAGCAGCACCACCTGCGTGTCGGGGTCGAACTGCTGCGCGGCGCGCACCAAGTGCACGAGGCCCTTCTGTCGCGTGATGCGGCCGACGAAGACCACCGACGGGCGGTCCAGATCCATGCCGAGGTTCACCGGGGTGGCGGTGTCGTGATCCGGCTTGAACTCGTCGGTGTCGATGCCGTTCTTGACGACGTGCACCTTGTCCGGGTTCAGGTTGGGGTAGCTCTCCAGCACGTCGCGGCGCATGCCGTTGGACACGGAGATCACGGCGTCGGCGGCCTCGTAGGCGGTCTTCTCAGCCCACGACGACACCCGGTACCCGCCGCCCAGCTGCTCGGCCTTCCATGGGCGGTGAGGCTCCAGCGAGTGGGAGGTGACGACGTGGGGGATGTCCTTCATCAGCGAGGTCAGGTGACCGCCCATGTTGGCGTACCACGTGTGGGAGTGAACGATGTCGACGTCGTCGGCGACGGCGGCCGCCATCGACAGGTCGGCGCCCAGCACGCGCAGGGCCGCGTTGGCGCCGTCGGGGAAGTTCTCCGCGTGCGCCGTCGCGCCGTCGCGCGGCTCACCCATGCAGTGAACCTCGACGTCGATCAGCTTGCGCAGCTGCGGCACCAACTGGGCCACGTGGACACCGGCCCCGCCGTAGATCGACGGCGGGTACTCGCGGGTAAGCAGGGATAACTTCATCGTCATAGAGGCATCGTGTCACACCTCGAACGGCGGTTGAACCCCGGACGACAACTAGGTGGCAACTTGCTGCAACGCCTGCGTCAAGCACTCGTTGCCGCCGATTGCCAAAGGTTGTCTTGAAAGGCGGGATTTGGTGAAAACCACTGACCTTGCGCCTGAAAAGCAATAGGTTTTAGACATGGTCGCACGCCCCAAAGTTCTATCCATTGTTCTCGCCGGTGGCGAGGGCAAGCGGTTGATGCCGCTGACTGCCGATCGAGCCAAGCCAGCGGTGCCCTTCGGCGGCACCTACCGGCTCATCGACTTCGTGCTGTCGAACCTCGCCAACTCCGGCCTTCGCCAGATCGCGGTGCTCACGCAGTACAAGTCGCACTCCCTTGACCGGCACATCGCCAAGACGTGGCGCTTCTCCACGATGCTCGGTAACTACGTCGCCCCCGTGCCCGCGCAGCAGCGCCTCGGGCCGCGGTGGTATCAGGGCAGCGCGGACGCGATCTTCCAGTCGCTGAACCTGATTCGCGACGCCAACCCGGACTACGTCGTCGTGTTCGGTGCGGACAACATCTACCGCATGGACATCGAGCAGATGCTCGACGCCCACATCGATTCGGGCCTCGGCGCCACCGTCGCCGGCATCCGTGTGCCGCGCTCGGAGGCCTCGGCCTTCGGCATCATCGACGCCGGCGCGGACAAGAAGATCAAGAGCTTCCTCGAGAAGCCCGCCGATCCGCCCGGCCTTCCCGATTCGCCCGACGAGTCCTTCGCGTCGATGGGCAACTACGTGTTCAGCCACAAGGCTCTGGTGGAGGCGCTGCGCGCCGACGCCGAGAACCCGACGGCGCGCCACGACATGGGCGGCGACATCATCCCGTGGTTCACCGAGCAGGGCCAGAGCCAGGTGTACGACTTCAAGGACAACATCGTCCCCGGAGCCACCGAGAAGGACATCAACTACTGGCGTGACGTGGGAACCATCGATGCGTTCCACGAGGCCCACATGGATCTCGTCAGCATCGAACCGGAGTTCAACCTGTACAACAACGACTGGCCGATCTGGACCGATCAGGTGCAGCTGCCGGGTGCCAAGTTCGTCATCCGCGGTCGCGCTGAGGATTCCATCGTGTCGGCCGGCTGCATCATCTCCGGCGGCGAGGTGGACCGGACGGTGTTGAGCCCGAACGTGCACGTCGACAAGTGGGCCCAGGTCTCCGATTCCGTGCTGATGGATTCGGTGCGCATCGGCCGCGACGCCGTCGTTCGCCGCGCCATCTTGGACAAGCACGTCCACGTGCCGGACGGCGTTCAGATCGGTGTGGATCACGACCACGACCGCGCCCGCGGTTTCCAAGTCTCCGACAACGGCGTCGTCGTCGTCGGCAAGGACGTCACCATCCCGCGCGACTGACACCCGCCAGCGACCAACAAGAAACCGGCCGCCCCTACCTCGAGTGGGGGCGGCCGGTTTCTGTGGTGCTGGGGGTTAGTCCTTGACGGCGACCAACAGGCCGTTGCCCACCGGCAGCAGCGCCTGGGTGTAGGACTCGCTGGTGGTGACCGCCTCGAGGGCCTCACGGATGATGATCGACTCGTCGGACTCGTCGTCCTGATCGGCCACCTGGTTGTGCCACAGCACGTCGTTGACGACGAGCAGGCCGCCGTGGCGCAGGAGACGCAGCGCGCCAGCGACGTATTCCACGTACTCCAGCTTGTCGCCGTTGATGAACACGAGATCGTAGGCGCCGTCACGGAGCTTCGGCATGATGTCGACGGGGGAGCCGGCGATCAGGCGGAAGCGCGACGACACGTAGCCGGCCTCGTTGAAGAAGCGGCGGGCGGCGATCTGGTTGTCCGCCTCCTGATCGATGGAGGTGAGAATGCCGTCGGGCTGCATGCCCTCTAGGAAGGACAGCCCGGAGGCGCCCATCAGCGTGCCGATCTCCACGACGTTCTTCGCCGCGATCGCTCGCGTGAGCACCTTCAGGGTGGCCGCGATGCCGGTGGTGATCGGCGTCAGACCGCTGACGGTGGCCTCGTCGCGCGCCTCAGCCACGCCGATCGACGTCGACACGTAATCTTCGGCGAACGTCCAGGAGGCGGCGCTGGGGGAGTCAACTGGGGTGGCTGCATTATTCACGCGCCCAGCCTAACCCCACAGGGGCGCGGGCGCCCATCAGTGTCGATAAGATGCAACTCATGACAGACCCCGACATGACCCCCGTCTTCGGGCGGGTCCTCACCGCGATGGTGACGCCGTTCACCGCTGACGGATCGGAGGTCGACTACGCACAGGTAGCGCGGCTGGCTTCGCACTTGGTCGACGACCTCGGCAACGACGGCATCATCGTCAACGGCACCACGGGCGAGGCGCCCACCACCAGCGACGAAGAGAAGCGCGCCATCCTCGACGCCGTCGTCACCGCCGTCGGCGACAGGGCCAGCGTCGTGGCCGGCGTCGGGACGTTCTCCACCAAGCACTCGATCAAGCTGGCGCGTCACGCGCAGGACGTCGGCGCCGACGGCCTGCTCGTCGTGACCCCTTACTACTCGCGTCCCCCGGCGGACGCCTTGGAGGACCACTTCGTCACGGTCGCGGACTCCACGGATCTGCCTGTCATGCTCTACGACATCCCGCACCGCTCCGGGATCCCGATCCCCGAGGACATGCTGATCCGCCTCGACGCGCACCCGCTGATCCGCGCCGTCAAGGACGCCAAGGCCAACGTGATGAGCTCGGCCAAGGTAATGGCCCAGACCAATCTGGCCTACTACGCGGGCGACGACGCGTACCTACTGCCGCTCATGTCGGTGGGCGGCGTCGGCGTCGTCGGCACGTCCACGCACTTCACCGCCCCGGCTGCGCAGAAGATTGTCCAGCTGTTCCTCGACGGCAAGGTGGAGGAGGCCATTCAGGCCAACCGCGACGCCATGCCCGCGTTCCAGGGCGTCTTCGCCACGCAGGGCGCCATGATGGTGAAGGCGGCGCTGACGGCCCGCGGCTTCGACGTCGGCCCGTGCCGCGCCCCGATGGGGACGGTGCCCGACGCCATGCTCCAGACCTACCTCGACATCCTCGACGCCAGCGATTTCTGAGTGCCCCCTCGGGAACTTTTCCGGGGTGCCCAGCGTTACACAGGTAGACTCACAGGTTCTTGACAGCTTCGGCTGCCAGTATCAAGCGGTATGGAGAGGCGATCAATGTTCCGAGGTTCCAAGGCGGCAGTTGCCAGCCAGGAAACTTGGGTCGCGCCCACGTGGCAAGAGCTCGTTCGTGATCATTCAGCTCAGGTGTACCGCTTGGCCTACCGGCTGACCGGCAACCAGCACGATGCTGAAGACCTGACGCAGGACGTGTTCGTCCGCGTCTTCAAGTCGATCCACACCTTCCAGCCCGGCACCCTCGAGGGCTGGCTGCATCGCATCACCACCAACCTGTTCCTCGATCAGGCCCGCCGTCGCCAGCGGATCAAGATGGACGCGCTGAGCGTGGCCCCGGATCACGTGTGGGGCGCAGCCACCGGCCCAGAAGATCTGCACGTCGACGGCGAACTCGACGCAGACGTCGCCACCGCGCTCAAGGCCCTCAGCCCGGAGCAACGGGTCGCTGTCGTGCTGTGCGACATCGAAGGCATGAGCTACGAAGAGATCGCCAAGGTGCTCGATGTGAAGCTCGGCACCGTCCGCAGCCGCATCGCCCGTGGTCGCGCCACGTTGCGCGACGCCCTCGCCCACCGTGCACCCACCGAGGGCCGGATTCGGTACGCCGGAGTGTCGTAAGTGGCGGCAGCCTGTTCCCGCTTTCGCCCAGACCTGTCGGCCTTCGCCGACGGGACTCTGGCGACCAAGCGATGGGAGCAGGTGGGCTACCACCTCGCCGGCTGCCAGAAGTGCCGCGACGAAGTGGCCGCCATCTCCGAGGTCTGCAGCACGCTGAGCTCCTGCCGGATCACGTCGGCCCCGCAGAACCTCACCGCCCGCCTCGAAGAGATCGCCGGCGAGCAGGCGTCCGCACCGCTCTACATGGCGCCCGGCGACGGGGAACTACCGTCGCAACGCAAGCGCCGCAACCGCCTGGCCGCCCAAGGCTCGGCCGCACTACTCGCCGTCATGGCATCGGTGGCCGTGCTGGCCATCCTGATCGCCCCGGATCCCCGCCGCCTCACAGACCCCGTCGGTGATGCCCGCGAGCAGTACTCGCTCTCGTCGTCGGCGATCAACGTCAGCGAGGCCGTTGGCGCCGTCCTCTTGGCCTTCGAGCGTGGCGCAGACCTGGGCACGCCGGTCGCCTACGAACCTCGAGAGCTGGCCGCCGGTGAACCCGTCACCCCAGAACGGGCCGCGTCGCTGCTACGGCACTCCGCGGCGAGCGATCTGGCGATTTCCGGGGTGCAGCGCGTGTGGGTGTCCACCGGCGCCGGCGCGTTCCACTCCGCCCAAGTGCACACGGAGAAGGTGCCGGGCAGGGGAGCGTCGCTTGAGGTCTTCGACGCGCAGGGCACCCGCTTCCTGTCCAGCTTCCAGCCCGACGTCGGCGTCGACGCAGTCCGCGCCCCCCGCTCGTGGGAGTTCACGGAGACCCTCGTCCCCAACCGCCTGCACGACGGCCGCGCGATCCAACTGGTCGCCGTCGGCGAGAGCGGGCCCGCCGCCGCGTGGTGGTTCGATGAGGGCACCGGCCTCTTGCTGTGGTCCGAGCGCTTCGACTCCTTGGGCAACACCAGCATCGCCGTCGGCTACACCACCCTCGAGCTGGGTGAAGGGCACCTCGACGAGGGCTCGATGACGCAGCTGATCTCGCTCGAGCCGGCGAGCTCCAGCGAGACCGACGGCTGGTGCCGAGGCCTGCCTCGATGCCCGCAGGATCTCGGTGGGCTGCCGCTCGTGGCGTACTCGTCGTCGGAACGCGACGGCGACGAATCGATGAACCTCGTCTACTCCGACGGCT
The DNA here is from genome assembly GCA_020741375.1 of Tessaracoccus flavescens. GTDB lineage: Bacteria > Actinomycetota > Actinomycetes > Propionibacteriales > Propionibacteriaceae > Arachnia > Arachnia flavescens_A. Next base: position 2,929 of record DYZF01000251.1, on the reverse strand, counting down.
TCGAGACCGCCGTCGTCAGCTGGACCCCGGGCCGCATGGACGACGACGTCACCTCCCGCACGGACCGCAGCGCCGGGATGCCGACGGTCGCGCTGTGGCAGTGGGGTCCGTCCGTCATCTCCGTCACCACCAATGGCTCGCCCGCACTCCTGAAGACGATGTGCGACGAGCTGCCCGAGCAGAAACCGTACGCGCCGTCGCTGATCGATCGGGCCGCCATGGGGCTGGGTCGTCTCGTTGGTGTCAGCTGACCGGGTAGGCTCGGGGCGTGCTATTCGGTCTTGAAGCGGCAGACCTGCTGCTGATCCTCATCTTGGGTGTCGTGCTGTTCGGCCCCGAGAGGCTGCCGATCTTCGCGCGGAAGGCGGCCCGCGTCTTCGTGTACCTGCGCGACATCGCCAACAACGCCAAGACCACGCTTCGTACTGAGCTAGGCCCCGAATACGCGGATCTCGAACTGAAGGATCTGCACCCCAAGGCCTTCATCGCCAAGCACCTGCGCGAAGAGGTGGCGCTCATCGAAGAGACGCGCCGCGACCTGCAGGACGCCAGCAAGATGCTGAAGGACTCCACGAAGGAGATGGAGTCCGCCGCCAAGGACGCCGCCGCTGCCGGCACCGTGGCCTTGGAGAACAAAGACGACGACGCGGAACCGCAGCTTGCGCTGGCCGCTCCCGCGTCGTCGCCCTTTGATTCAGAAGCAACCTAGGTTGCGAGGTTCAGCCGCTTCCCGAGCAGGCTGTCCTTCGTGCTGGCGATCTTCTCCGCCAAGGCCGTCAGCGCCTTGGCCGACGGGTGATCCGGGAACGCATCCACGACGGGGCGACCACGGTCGCCGCCGGCCAGCAGCGTCTCGTCGAACGGGATCTGCGCCAGCAGGGGAACGGAGTACACCAGACGCTCCGTGAGATTCTCTGCGACGACCTCGCCGCCGCCTGCACCGAACAGCTCGGTGCGGTGCGTCTCGGAGCAATGTGGGCAGGTGGTCTCCATCCAGCTCATGTTCTCGACGACGCCGAGCACACGCTGCTCCATGATGTGCGCCATGGTGCCGGCGCGTTCGGCCACATCGGCCGCCGCGACCTGCGGGGTGGTGACGACGACCACCTGCGAGTTGGGAATCTTCTGGCCCAGCGACATGGCCACGTCACCGGTGCCGGGGGGCAGGTCGATGAGCAGGTAGTCCAGATCGCCCCAGTAGACGTCTGAGAGCAGCTGCGTCAGCGCGCGGTCCAGGATCGGCCCGCGCCACGCCACCACCTGGTCGCGGGACGGCTTGAGCATACCGATGGAGATGACGCGCAGGCCGTCGATGGCGGGCACCGGCATGATCATGTCGTCGACGACGGTGGGGCGGGCGTCGCCCAAGCCCAGCAGATCCGGGATCGAGTGGCCGTAGATGTCGGCGTCGAGGATGCCGACGGCGCGGCCCTGCTTGGCCAGCGCGACCGCGAGGTTGACGGTGACCGAGGACTTGCCGACGCCGCCCTTGCCGGAGGCGATGGCTATGACGCGGGTTAGGTTGCCGGGCTGCGCGAACTGGATCTGCCGCTGCGGCTCGCCGCCGCGCAGCATCTGGCGCATGGCGTCGCGCTGCTCGTCGTTCATCACGCCCAGCTCGACGTCCACCGAGGTGACGCCGTCGACGGCGGACACGGCCTTGGTGACGCGGCCGGTGATCTCGGAGCGCATCGGGCAGCCGGAGACGGTCAGCAGCACGCGCACGTGGACGGCGCCGTCGTCGGTGGCTTGGATGTCGTCCACCATGCCGAGATCCGTGATGGGGCGATGGATCTCAGGATCCTCCACCTCGTGGAGAGCGGCGCGGACGTGGGGAATCAGCGGGTGTTCGGTCACGATGCTCAAGCTTAGCCGCGGATTCCGGGGCCCTGCCCCTCGGGCCGGGGCCTTGCGATGGGCGTGGCTAGCCGCGACGCTGATCGAGCGCGTCGGCGATGATGACGATGCTCATCGCCACCAGCGCCGGTAGCCAGAGGTCCGCCAGGCTGCCGAGGACGACGACGGCGGGACCGAGCGTCAGGCTTAGGGTCAGCCTCTCGCGGTGACCCAAGCGGGCGTGCGAGCCCGGGGCGAGCAGGAACCGCCAGATCAGCGCATAGGCGACGGCGAACACCCCGGCGACGACGGCGCCCAACCACCACCCGCCGGCGATCCGCCACAGCGAGACCGCGCCGATGACGAGCAGCGCCACATGGCCGATGAACAGCAGCAGCCCGAACCAGCGGACCTCGCTGGGGCCGCCGTCGGCAACCTCCGACACCGCGCCGGGTGTTGGCTCAACAGTTTCACTCACGAGGCTGATCGTCCTTGTCTTGGGCGGTCCGTTCGAGTCGTTCGGCCAAATCGCGCAACTCGCTGCGCAATTCGCCGCGCACGAAATCGCGAGTGGCCAGTTCGCCGAGGTGCATGCGGATGGACGCGATCTCGCGGGCGAGGAAATCCATGTCGGCGCGCGACTGCTGCGCGATGCGGCGATCCTCGTCGAGGCTCATCTTGTCGCGCACCTCTTGCCGGTTCTGCGCCAGCAGGATCAGCGGAGCGGCGTAGGAGGCCTGCGTCGAGAAGAACAGGTTCAGCAGGATGAATGGGTACTTGTCCCACTTGAAGCCGTAGATGCCGACGACGTTCAGCGTGATCCATGTGATGACGAACACCGTCATGTAGACGATGAACTTGCCGGTACCCATGAACCGGGCCGCGGCCTCGGCGAAGGCACCGAACGCCTCGGAATCCAGCGATACCTTCGGCAGCCAGCTGCGGCGGGTCTTCGGCTGCGACAGTGGGTTGCGCTCAGACATCCGTCACCTCCACAGCGTCCACCTCGTCCATCTGATCGCCGCGCCAGTCGTCGGGCAGCATGTGGTCGAGGACGTCGTCGACGGTGACCGCGCCAGCAGCTGTCCCTCGC
>DYZF01000250.1 GCA_020741375.1 Tessaracoccus flavescens | reverse complement strand
GAACAGGATGACCGCCGACATGGCTCGCCAATCCTGGCGAATCTCGAGCCGCCAGACACCTCGCCACACGATCACGGCCCACAGCGCAACCAACGACAGCAGCGTTGGCAACCCATACCAGATGAAGGCCTCAAGCAAGATGTTGTGTGGGTCCATCAACTCCCACGGATAGGCGACGGCGGCGGCATCCTTGAAGCTCGTGATGTCGCCCCAGCCGGTCCAGAAGCGCAGCGATCCATCGGGGGTGAGCCGCAGGGTGTTGCCGACGATGTCGCCGCGGACTTGCGTGGAGTGGTCTTGGAGGAGTGGTGACGCCCACAGCAGGGCTCCGGCGAGAGCGGCGCCGAGCCCGCCGAGGATCACGAACAGGGGTGTGATCGCCCGGGGCCGGACAAGGCGAACGCACTGCACAACGACGAGGATTGAGCCGATGAAGAGCCCGGCAAGCGCGCCGCGGGACCCCTGGCCCAAGATGACGAGCGCGGAGATCGCGTAGCTGGCCAACCGGAGCACCTGAATCAGGTTTCCTCCTGGTGCTAGGAAGAAGCGCACGAGAGCCATGAGAGCGAACATGGTCACGACGACGGCGAAATCGTTGTAGTTGGGGAAGAACGCCGCCACCAAGAATCGGTTGTTGATCGCGACGGTTGATGCCTCCGGGTACAGCACCGTGATCAGTCGGAACCCTGTCACGATCTCGCCCAGCCCGATGAGCAGCACGCCACCGAAGCTCCAATACAGCGCCGACATCACCGCATCAGTCAGTCGCGTGTCGTTGCCGCCAGCTAGGAGGGCAGCGGAAAAGACGGTGAACACGCCGGTGATCGTGAAGAAGTTGACGAGCGGTAACCCATCGGGGGAGAAGACCACCGCCACGGCCGATGACACCACGGCCAAGCCCAAGAAGACCCACAGCCAGACGGAACTCCTCCGCGGCGCATGGATCCCAGTCACTAGAAGCGCCAGTAAGGGCAAGATGGCGCAGGCGATGACACTGCCGGGGAGCCGGAACACCAGCCACACCGTGGCGACGACGAGCAGCCAAGCGGCGATCGTCTCGCGGGACACGCCGGCCCGGAGGCCGGTTTGCCTGCGGTCTGGCGCCGCCACGTCGTTGCTCACGACGGCGAATCTACCGGACAGTTAGACTCTTGCTGTTTGGCATGCGAGGAGGAACGTTGAGTTCGCAATGGACGAGGGTTGGGCTGCTACGCGGAGGGCTTGCCGCGTGGGACGCGCTGGCGTGGGCCATCGCCTCGGTGGCGCTGGTGATTGCCCGCTATAACTTCGACCTCTCGCAGGAGTACAGCCAGGTTGTCCTCAAGTACGCCGCGGCCGCCATGGCGATGCAGATCGCCTTCGGTTTCCTCCTCAAGCTGTACCGGGGCCGTCACAGTGTTGCCTCCTTCGAGGAAGCGGGCCTGCTGGCGTTGATAGTGCTGGGCATCGGCGTGATCCTCGTCATCGTCTTCGCGCTCTTCGCGCCCATCGGGTACCCACGCGTGGTGACCTTCACGGTTCCATTCGCCGCGCTCATCATCATGCTCGCTGGCCGTTTCCTTTTCCGTACGGTGACCCGGCACTCCGGCTCCAAGCAAGCTGAGCCGGTCATCGTCTACGGCGCCGGAAACGCCGGCGCCCAGTTGGGCCGACTCCTCGAGTTCGACCCCGATGCCCCGTTCGAGATCGTTGGATTCATCGACGACGACCCCAGCAAGCGCAACCTTCATCTGTCGGGAGCCCGCGTTCTGGGCGGACGCGAGAAGCTCGCCGCAGAAGCCGCTCGTCACGGTGTCTCCACCGTCATCGTCGCCCTGCCCACCGCTGACCGCTCACTGATGCGAGACATTTCCGCCGTCGCCGACGAGGCCGGCTTGAACGTGCTGGTGATGCCGCCCACCCGCGACATCGTCGGGGGCAAGGTGCAGTTGTCGAACCTGCACCAGTTGGACGTCACCGATCTGCTGGGGCGAGCCCAGATTCACACCAACCTGAGCGAAATCTCCGACTATCTGCAGGGGCGGGTTGTTTTGGTGACCGGCGCTGGTGGATCGATCGGATCGGAGCTGGCCCGCCAAGTGCACCGCTTCGGGCCCAAGGAGCTCGTCATGCTCGACCGAGATGAGTCCGGGCTCCACGGAACCCAGCTGACGATCTTCAATCAGGGTCTGCTGGATACCCCCAACATGGTGCTGTGCGACATCCGTGATGTTGAAGCGTTGGACAAGGTGTTCGCCGAGCATCGGCCAGAGGTGGTGTTCCATGCTGCCGCTCTCAAGCACTTGCCCATGCTGGAGCAATACCCCTTGGAGGGCTGGAAGACCAACACGCTCGGCACGCTCAACGTGTTGCGCGCTGCCGAGAAGTACGGCGTCGATCGATTCGTCAACATCTCCACCGACAAGGCAGCAGACGCAACGAGCGTGTTGGGCAAGACTAAGCGACTCGCTGAAGAACTCACCGCGCACTTCGCGCAGAAGACCGGCAAGACGTGGGTCTCGGTACGCTTCGGCAACGTGCTCGGATCCCGCGGATCAATGCTGCACACGTTCACACGTCAGATCGAGGCGGGCGGCCCGTTGACCGTCACCCATCCTGACATCACCCGCTACTTCATGACGATCCCCGAGGCCTGTGAGTTGACGATTCAGGCTGGCGCCATCGGCGAACCGGCCGACGTCATGGTGCTGGACATGGGTGAGCCCGTCCGAATCTTGGACGTCGCCAAGGGCCTCATCGCCCGCTCCGGCAAGGACATCGACATCGTCTTTACGGGCCTTCGGCCCAACGAGAAGATGCACGAGGTGCTCTTCTCCGACGACGAAGAGCGCACCAGCACCAGCCATGAGTTGGTCTACCGGGTGACTGTGCCACCGCTGGACCCGGCCGAGCTGGACACCGTCGATGGTTCCAACCCCGAATCCATGGCCGCGCTCACCCAGCAGCAGCACGCAGCAGACGCGGCTCGTCGCGCCGTGGAGGAAGCCGAGGCGGGCCTCGACGGGATCGTTCTGCAGCGGCCGGAGGCCTAACATGCGCATTGCGTACCTTGACCACTACGCTGGCTCACCCACTGCCGGCATGGAGTTCCGGCCCCACGCAATGGCCGTCGAATGGGCCAAGTTGGGCGCCCACACCACCATCATTGCGGGCACGTTCAGCCACCTCCGGAAGGTCAACTTTCAGGATGCCGCCCCCGGCCGGCCCTACGACGTCGATGGTGTGGAGTTCAGGTTCCTGCGCACCCGTGAATATGACGGCAATGGTGGTGGCCGCATCCTCAGCTGGGTGGACTACGTGGGTGGCGGGTTGGCCGCTGCCTCCACCATGGCGGAGACCCTGCGCCCTGACGCCGTGATCTCGTCGTCCACCTACCCGTTCGACACGTGGTTCGCGCAGCGGCTCGCCAAGGCCGCCGGCGCTCGCCTCATCCATGAGGTGCACGACCTCTGGCCGTTGACACCCATCGAGCTTGGCGGCCACTCCCCGAAGCACCCCCTGATGCTCGCGATGGCCGCAGCCGAGAAGTCGGCGTATCGACGCAGCGACGCCATCGTCTCGATCCTGCCCAACATCGAACCGCACGTCCGCTCACTCGGCATCGATACTCCTGTGATCGCCGTCCCCAACGGGGTTGACGATGCTGCCGAGCCGCAGGCTGCACCGTCGGACTACCGAGCGCTGATCGACGGCCTGAGGGAGCGGGGGCACGCCGTCCTCGGCTACGCCGGAGGCATGACCAACGCCAACGCCATGGACGACTTCGTCGCGGCGATGGGCCGGCTGACGCAGCGCCCGATCACAGCCGTGCTGATCGGTGACGGCCTCTACCGAGCAGAGCTCGAGGACCAGGCCAAGCAGTTGGGTGCCAACGTCATCTTCTACGGATCCCTGCCCAAGCCGCAGATTCACGACGCTCTCTCGCAGCTCGACGCGCTGTACATCGGCTCGAAGCGCAGCCCGCTGTACGAGTACGGAGTGTCGGCCAACAAGATCTTCGACTACATGCTGACGGGCGTGCCGATCATCAATGCGTTCGCCTCAGAGCACTCGCCGTTGGTGTACGCGGGGGCTTCCGTGCGGGCGCAGGGCGGCGACGTCAGCGACATCGCGCGTGCGATCGAGGAGGCTGTCGCATTGACGCCCGAGCAGCGTGCAGACATGGGACGGCGCACGGTGGCTTGGGTCCGCGAGCATCACTCGCTGCCCGGACTGGCTGCCCGCTTCCTGGAAGTCCTGCGCGGCTGAGCCGGGCTAACCAGCCGCGGGAGCGAGGATACGGACCAACCTAGTCAGGGCGTCCGCTTCCCGTTCGAAGTTCAATTCGGCCTCGATGACCGCGCGGCCCTGTGCGCCCAGTTCGCTGCACAACTGCGGGTTGGTCAGCAGAGCGGCCAGCGCCGTAGCTGCGGTGCCGACGTCTTCGGTGTCGGTGAAGTGGCCGGCGTGATGCGGCTCGAACGACTGCCGCCAGAATGGGAAATCGCTGGCGAGGTAGGCGATGCCGCTGGCCATGTACTCAAAGAGCTTCGTTGGCAAGGAGTTGAGGTAGTTCGGCAGCGGCTTCAGGAACACGAGGCCAACCTGGCCTGTTGCGACCACCGAGGGAACGTCGGCCGGATCGAGGAGGCCCAAGTAGGTGACGGCGTCACCGTCGGCCCGCTTATTCAGGACAACCTCACCCTGCTTGTCGGGCCTGCCGGCAAGGACCAGATGAGCATGCGGCACGGTGGCTCGGACGCGGTCGATAACGTCCAGCATGAAGGTGAGCTTGCGTTCTTCTGTGAGATCGCCGACGTATACCGCGCGCCCCGGCGCCGGCTGCGGCTTCGCCGCGTAGTCACTGAGCCAGGGATAGTTGCGCACCACCGTGCTGCGCCGGGCGTGCGGGAAGCCTGCCAGCACCGGCTCGGTGGCAGCCACGACGGCGTCGAACGAGCGGTCAGCGGCGCCCACCAGGAGCGCGGCCGCGGTACGGGCGATCGGCCTCTGCCACGACGACAGGTATGGTTTCGTGGCGATTTGGCCCACGAGATCCTCGTGCGCGTCGTAGACGATGCGCGTGTCCCGGTGGAGAGCGCGGTAAGCGATCGCGAAGGGAATCAGTTCGGGGTCGTGAATATGGAGGATGTGTGGGTTGAGTGCGGAGACGGCCCGCCACGCACGGCGCTGAGTGGACAGGATGCGCTGAATCCGGCCCGCGGGCGTCGGTAGCGCCACAAGCGGCACGGGAGACGCCTCGTCGCGCTCAGCTCGCACCACCAGAGTCAGCTCGTGACCTGCGGCCAGGAGCGCTTTGCACTCCTTGTTGTAGATCCGATTGTCTCTGGTCCGGTGAACAGTGCTGAGGTGAACGATGCGGGCCATGGGTCAGACGGCGCCGCGCTTGGGACGGGCCGCAGCGATCGCAGTTGCCACGGTCGCTGCGATGACCGCGAGTGCGCCCACTGCCACGAGGCGGATCAGACGGCCGTTGGCGGTCGCCGTCACGACAGGCTCACCGATGGCGCTGAGCGCTAGATCCAAATGTGCTGCCCCGGGGTTGATCGTTGCGGGAGCTACTTGTACCCAACTCTGAGCCACATCGGTGATCAGTGAGGTGAGGGCCTGTGGATCATCCCCAGTTGCCTTGATCTCAACAGCGAGCGGCCCCACGGGCACCACATCGACCGAGAGGCGGTACTCCTCAAGCGTCTCGATCTCTGGATGCGCGGCCATGACGGGATCAGCGACCATCGGCAACTTCGCGATCCGAACCAAGTTCGCCACAGTGCCGGCGAGTGCGGCCTGCTGTTGGGTTGCCTGAGCCTCTTCCTGCACGGAGGGGAGCGATACGAGAACGGTCTGCGTCACGTCATACTGTGCGGGGCGAGTCATGACCCATGCAGTGCCCGGGATCAGCACCACCAGAAAGGCGATGAGGAACACCAGCTTGTGGGCCCAAAGCTTCTTCACGTAGCCCACGACGTCGATCACGCGGGCGTTGTCGTCCGCTTCACGCATCGCGAGAAGCGCCGTCGCCGAGGCGGAAGTACTTGACGCCGGGCCACGCATCAGCGTTGCTGAGGCCGCGACCATCGACGAACACCTGAAGACCGGGGAGATCCTCGAGGGTGAGGTTGTCCTTGTACTCGGGGTGATCCGCCTGCAGGATCGCGACGTCGACCGGATCGCCCAAGTGGTAGGCGTCGAATCCGTACTTGGCGAGTTCGTCATCGGTGAACATCGGGTCATGAACGGCCACGTCAGCGCCGCGCGCCTTCAGCCCTTCGACCGTGGGGAAGACCCCGGAGAAGGCAGTCTCCTTCACCTTGCCGCGGTAGGAGGCGCCCAGAACGACGACCTTCTTGCCCTCGAGGCTGCCGATGGCGCCCTCCGCGAGCCCGATGGAGTATTCGGGCATGGTCATGTTGGCCTCGCGGGCGGTGCGCACGATTGTCGCGTCCGGGTCCGTGTAGAGGTAGAGGCGCGGGTACACGGGGATGCAGTGGCCGCCGACGGCGATGCCGGGACGGTGGATGTGGCTGTATGGCTGCGAGTTGGAGGCGGAGATCACCTTGTGCACGTCGATGCCGTTGGCCGCGGCGAACTTCCCGAACTGGTTGGCCAACCCGATGTTGACGTCGCGGTAGGTGGTTTCGGCGAGCTTGGCCATTTCAGCGGCCTCGGCCGTGCCCATGTCCCAGACGCCGTTGCCCTCGGGAAGGTCTGGGCGGTCGTCGAACGTCAGCACCTGCTTGTAGAACTCGACGCCCTTGGCAGTGCCTTCGGGGTTCAGGCCGCCGACGAGCTTGGGGTACTTCTTCAGATCCTCGAAGACGCGACCGGTGAGCACACGCTCGGGTGAGAAGACGAGGTGGAAGTCCTTGCCCTCGGTCAGCCCGGAGATCTCCTCGATCATCGGCTTCCAGCGATTACGCGTGGTGCCGACGGGAAGCGTCGTCTCGTACGAAACGAGGGTGCCGGGCTCGAGGTGCTCCGAGAAGCTGCGAGTGGCGCTTTCCATCCAGCCGAAATCGGGCTGCCACGTCTCGTCGTTGACGAACAACGGCACGACGATCACGATGGCCTCGGCGCCGGGGATCGCGTCGGAGTAATCGGTGGTGGCGCGAAGCTTGCCGGCGGGGACAAGCTCGGACAGCTTCTCCTGCAGGTGCGCCTCACCCGGGAACGGTTCGATGCCGGAGTTGACCTTGTCGACCACGCTTTGCTGGACGTCGACGCCGACCACCTCGTGGCCCATGTCTGCGAACTGCACGGCCAAGGGCAGACCGATCTTGCCCATCGCGATCACGGCAATCTTCACGAGTTGTTCCTCTCACCAGAATCTGGGGCGCTCTGCGCCGTCGCCGAGTCTACTCGTAACTATCTGCGCGCCCGTTACGCTGGGCGGCATGCCCGCCACTCAACTCGCGATCGGCCCGTCCAACTACGCCGGTCAAGCGACGGCGTGGGCGCGAGCTGTTCAGCGCCATCTCGACATCGACGCGTGGTCGTTCAGCGGGGTTCCGCTGCGCGGCGGCGGATTCTCCTTCGACATCGATCGGTTGATCCCGAAGCTGTCCTTCCGTAACCCGGCGCTTCACGGTGCCCGCACCCGTCGTTTTCTTCGTGGCGTCACGCATGTGGCCTTGGACGGGTTCAAGTCTTTCCACCGCTGGGACCGGCACGCGACGTTCCCCAGTGACGCACGTGCGATAGCAGACTCCGGCAAGCAGGTGGCGCTGATCGCGCACGGCTCCGATGTGCGGGAACCCGCAGCGCACCTGGCCCGCGACCCGTGGTCCTACTTCGCTGCGGGCGACGACACGTGGCGACGGACGATGACAGAGCAGACGGCGCGCAACCGCGCCTTCGCCGACGAGGCGGGGTGGCCGGTCTTCTACTCCACCCCCGATCTGGCGTTCGACCTTCCGAACGGCGAGTGGCTGCCGGTGGTCGTGGACGTTGACGCGTGGGCGAGCGACGCTCCTCTGCTCGAGCGGGAACGCCCGCTGGTGGTGCACGTGCCCAGCCAACGGAACCCGCCGATCAAGGGCACGCATCTGATCGTCCCAGTGCTCCAAGACCTGCACGATCAGGGGGTCATCGAGTTTGTGGCGCCGTCGTCGATGCCGCACAGCGCACTGCGGGAGTTGGTGCGCACCTGCGATGTGGTGGTCGACCAGCTGTTGTTCGGCTCGTACGGGGTTGCGGCGGTGGAGGCGCTGGCGGCCGGGAGGGTCGCCGTCGGGCGGCTGTCGCCCGAGGTCGCTGGGCTGATGGAGGAGGCTCCGGAGTTCCTTGAGGCGACGCCCGAGACGCTTCGGGAGGTCATCAGCTCCGTGCAGGATCGGCGCGATGAACTGCGCGCGGTCGCTCAGCGCGGAGTCGCGTTCGCTCGGCGCTGGCACGACGGCGCAGTCTCAGCCGAGCGGCTGCGCGGCTATCTGAGCTAGGGTCGTCGTCCGCCGGACAACCTACGCGCATGGCGCGGTACGGCCCGACGGTGGCACCTCGCGACGGGCGTCAGTGGACCAGGACGATCTTGCCGACGTTGTCGCCGCCTGTCAGCTTCTCGTGCGCCGCGCGGACGTCGTCGAAGGCGATCCGAGTCTCCGGCGACAGCTTGATCCGGCCGTCGGCGAGCATCGGCCACACCTCGTTCTCGACGCGCGCGCAGATCTCCGCCTTCTCTGCGGTGGGGCGGAAGCGCAGCGACGTGGCGGTGATGGTGGCCTGCTTGCTGAGCAGGAGGCCGAGGTTGAGGGTGCCCTTGACGCCGCCCTGGAGGCCGATGACGACGATCCGGCCGCGCTTCTTGAGCGCCTTCACGTTGGATTCGAGGTACTTGGCGCCGATGATGTCGAGGATCACGTCGGCGCCCTTCGTGGCGTCCTTGATGGCTTCAACCCAGTCGTCGTTGTAGTTGAAGGCATGGTCGGCGCCGTGGTCGCGGGAGTGCTGCAGCTTGGTGTCGGAGCCCGCGGTGGCGATCACGGTCGCGCCCAGGGCCTTGGCGTACTGCGTGGCGAAGGTGCCGATGCCGCCGGCGCCGCCGTGGACGAGGAACACCTCGCCCTCCTTGAGTTGGCCGACTTCGAGGTTGGAGACGACGGTCGCGGCCACTTCGAGGACGCCGGCGGCCGAGACGAGGTCGACGCCCGGGGGCGGTGGGATGAGCTGGCCCTCGGGGGCAACGAAGTATTCGGCGTAGCCGCCGCCGGATAGGAGCGCGACCACCTCGTCGCCCTCCTTCCAGCGCTCGACGCCGTCGCCCACCTTGGCGACCACGCCGGAGGCTTCGAGGCCGATGATGTCGGTGACGCCGGGCGGCGGTGGGTAGTGGCCTTGGCGCTGGAGGACGTCGGCGCGGTTGACGCCGGAGGCGACGGTCTTGACGAGGACCTCGCCGGGGCCGGGTTCTGGGGTGTCGACCTCGCCGAACTCGAGGGCGTCGACGTCTCCGGGGGTCTCAACGATCACTGCGCGCATGCCCCCAGCCTATGCGCGGGCGGGGTGTGCCGTGGGCGATCGCGCCGCGGCTGGGGCTGGGGTTTGAGCAGTTTCTGCACCTCAACCGTCGAAATCGCCATGTGGTGGCGATTCAGGGGTTTGAGTTGCAGGAACTGCTCAAACCCCGACGGCGCCGTCGGCGGTTAGGCGGGCCACTCGAGCTCACGGCGGCTCACGAACGCTCGCGGCGAGCCGTCGACGGGGTCGGGAAACTCCAGCCGGTGCGCGAGCAGCCGCAGCGGGGTGCTGAAGTCGTCGATCGCGGTGGGCAGGACCTCCGGGTACAGCGGGTCGCCCAGCAGCGGGATCCCCAACTGGTTGAAGTGCGCGCGGATCTGATGCGTCTTTCCGGTGAGCGGGCGGACGTCGTAGAGGGCGTGGTCGCCACGCACCTCGAGGAGATCGACGTCGGTGGCCGAGTTGGGTGGCAGATCGAGCGTTTCCGCCTGCATGGTCCCGACGCGCTTGACCAGGTGCGATTCGACGCGACGCGGGAACTCCAGCTCCGGATCGAACGGCGCGATCGCCCGGTAGGTCTTGACGGCCGTGCGCTCGGTGAAGATGGAGTGGTACGCCGCGCGGTACTTCTTCTGCGTCGTCATGAGCAGCACCCCGGCGGTGCCGCGATCCAGACGGTGGGCAGCGGAGAGCTCCGGCAGCCCCAGCGCGGTGCGCGCCTTCACGACGGCGCTCTGCACCACGTGCCGCCCCCGCGGGATCGTCGAGAGGAAATGCGGCTTGTCCAGCACGACGATGCGCTCGTCCTGATGCAGCACCGTCAGCTCGCCCGGCACCTCTGCCTCGTCACGCAGCTCGCGGTGGAACCAGACGAAGGTGTGCGGGCGGTAGATCTCGCGCCCGGTCCACGGGCGGCCGGCGTCGTCGACGAACGCGCCCTTGGCGAGCATCTCGTCCACGTCCTCCGGCGACGGTGCCAGCTTCTCGATCAGCCAGTCGCGCATGGTGGGCCAGGGGAGGGCGTCGTTGGGGTCGCGGTCCGGGGTGCGCACCCACGCAGCCTGCAACCCATGGCGCGGGGGAAGCGGAGACTTGGGAGGCACGCGGCGACTCTACCGTCGGGGCCCCGTTGTGTGAGAAGCGTGCGCTGCGGGTGCTGCGCGTCGTGGGTGGTTGTGGTGCGGTCCTCGGGGTGGGTCGCGGGATTTCGACACGTCTCCGCTCGTTCCTCGCGGGGCCTACTCAATCAGCGGTGTGGGCGCAGGAGCCACCGACTGCGTAGCCGGGGGGCTGCTGATTGAGTGGCCCTACGGCGCACGGGACCGCCAATTGAGTAGCGCCGCAGGCGCGTATCGAAATCTCGTGAGGTGGTGGGCTAGCATTGGACGGCACTGGCGAGGTCGCATAGTGGACTAGTGCAGCCGCCTTGAAAGCGGCCGTGGGGCAACTCACCGTGGGTTCGAATCCCACCCTCGCCGCCATGTGATGTCTCAAGACATCGGCGACAACGGGCCTGCGTTACGCAAGTCCGTTTGCTGTTCTCGGGCGGCCGCCGGGGGGCCGGCCGCGACCTGCGTGGGCCGTCGTTGTCAGATGGCCGCGGTAGTCTCATCGCATGGCCGAAAGCACCTATCACATCACCGCCAAGCCGCCCGTGCGCGCTCTGATCGTCGCGGCGATCGCGTCGTTGCTCGGTGCCGTGTTCCTCGTGGTCGCGCTGAGCCAGGGCTGGCATGTGGTGATCGTCGTCCTCGCCGCTCTGCTGCTCGCCGCCGGTCTGGTGCTGTGCGCCGCGGCGTTCCTGACGGCGTCGCGCGGGTCGGCCACGCTGACGCTGAACGACGAGGGCTACCTGATGGTCGGGTCGGGTGAGGAACTCTCCGGCGAATGGGGCGACGTGAGCCGCGTCACCATCGGCCAGGAGGATCGCCACCTCACCATTCACCATGGGCCCGAGCGGCGCACGCACGTCATCATGCGGACGGCGCCGGCTCAGCAGGTTGCCGACGTGATCACCGACATGCAGGCCCGACTGAAGAAGGCGAAGGGCTAAGGCCTACTCTTCCTCGTCGTCGGCCGGGGTGGGCTCCCAGCCCTCGGGCGGGTTGAACCCGCACACGTCAGTCACGGTCTGGGTGCCGTCGGTCAGCACGCCCGTCTCGCTCGCGCTGGGGCTGACGCTCGGCTCCTCCTCAGGGGATTCGCTCACATCCATCGACTCCGAAGCCGACGCCGTCGGTGACACCCCAGACCCATCCGGGCTGGCAGACGCCGACGACGGGGGCGGCGGGTTGATCGCCACACGGACCGCACGACGCATCTCCACGAAATCCGGGTCGTAGTACTCATAGCCGTTCTTGCCCTCGGAGAACACCAGCCGCGAGATGGTGCCGTCCTTGACGCGGAAGGCGAGCTTGATGATGTCGTCGAGGTCGCGCTGAGGGATGTCACTGAGCAGCATGTCGCCCGACGCCGACGCGATGGCCTCGAACCGGGTCAGGAGGTTGGTGGGGTTGGCCTGCTTGATCACGGCATCGACCAAGCACGACTGGCGGGCCATGCGGTCGTAGTCGCTGAAATCGCGGCGGCTGCGGGCGTACCAGAGCGCGTGGTAGCCGTCGAGGTGCTGATCGGGCCCGATCTCGAGGTAGCCGGAGGGCTTGCGGCCCTTCGTGTCGCCACCGATGGCCAGCCGCTGGCTGATGTTGACCGTCACGCCGCCCATGGCGTCGATGAGCTCCTGGAGGCCGTCCATGTTGAGCATCGCGAAGTAGTCGATCTTGAGGCCGGTGATGCCCTGAATGCCCTGCTTGAGGGCCTCGGCGCCACGGTAGGTGGAGCCCACGAACAGGTCCGGGTACTCGAGCTCGACCTTCGGCCAGATGCTGTTGACGTGCCAATCCAGCTCGTTCTCGCCGCGGAAGCCTTCGGGGAACACCTCGCGCATCTCGGAGCCGACGGGGAACGGCGTGAACTGCACATTGCGCGGCACCTGGACGAGCATGGTGTCGCCCGTCTTGGTGTCGATGGAGGCAACCATGATGGTGTCGGTGCGCACGCCGTAGTTCTCTTGCATCTCCTCGCGGCCGAGCCCGCCGTCGGCGCCCAGCAGCAGGATGTTGACGCGCGGGATGCCCTCCCACGGGTCGCCCTCTTCAGCGAGCGTTGGCCGCGACGTCGATTGCACCTCGTCGTCGCCACCCTTGAAGACCTTCTCCACGAGCATCGTCTGATCGCGGGCGTAGCGGGCGGCGACGGCCGTGGGCGCCGCGACTGCGAACGCCAACCCCGCAACCAACACGGCCCCGACGAGGCGTCGGCCCATCCGCATGTTGCCGGGGCGGGTCAGCAGATGCGTGAGGGTGATCAGTGCCACCCAGGCAAGGGCGACGGCGATCAGCACGAGGCTGGCGGTGCGCAGGATGGTGGTGTTGCCGGCGAGGGCGGCGGCGTCGCCGGTGCGGTTGAGGACGAACCAGACGAGGAACAGCCCTCCCGCGACCGACGCCGCCGTGGTGATCGCGCCCAGAATCTTCGCGGGGATCTGCGGTGCGGCCAGAAGCCCTGAGCCGGGGATGACGGCGGACGCGACCGTTAGCGCCATGGACGTGCGGAGGCGACGGTCGTCGTCGAGAGCTGCAGCAGTGCCGGCGATGTGGCGTCCGGCAGGATCAGGGCCGTCTTCGCGCACCACGATCTGCGACAGCACCAGCGACTCCGGATCCGCGCTGGGCGACCCGACGGAGATGGGGCCGTCGTCGTCCGAGTCGTCGGTCGCGGCGGGTCCGGCGGAGGTCTGCGGATAGAAGTAGTTCTGGTACCGATCAAAGTTGGTGTTCCGGCGGCGGATGACGGTGGGTTCGTCGTCGTCCATCCAGGCGCGCGACGGCGAGACGTGCGACGAGGAGTCAGCAGACTTCTCCGCATCGTTGGGGCCAAGGGCGCGTCGCGGCCCGGGATCGTTGGTCATGCGGTGCCTTCCTTCCGGCCAGTGTAAACCTCCCCGGCGGGGGACTGTTTGCCGCGGTGCGATGGCTCGGATACCCTAGGACGGCACTGGAGGTGTCGCCTAGTACGGTCTATGGCGCCCGCCTGCTAAGCGGGTTTGGGGCTTCAACCCCATCGCGGGTTCAAATCCCGCCACCTCCGCCAGCTGTACATCGAGCCCTCGGCCACGCCGGGGGCTCGTGTGTTTCCAGGTGTTCCCCGCTGTGAATCGACGGTTTAGGCTGCGGCTATGAGTGGGTTGACCAAGCTCGACGACATCCTGGGTTCGATGCGGCCAGAGGTGGTGCCGGGCCGGTTCGTGTTCACGACGACCGACGCCCAGCTGCCCGCGCGGGCGACGGTGGTGGAGGACGAAGGCACGACTCTGGTTCTCGAAGAGGAGACCGCAGTCGCACACGGTCTGGACTTCGACGCGGTGTTCGGCTGGATCACGTTGCGGGTGCACTCGTCGCTGGAATCGGTGGGGTTGACGGCGACGGTGTCGGTTGCCCTGGCGGCTGCGGGGATCTCGTGCAACGTGATCGCGGGGCGGTTTCACGATCATTTGTTGGTGCCGGTGGATCGCGTCCAGGAGGCGGTCGAGGTGTTGGAGCGCTTGGCGGGCTGATCCACTTGCTGGTCGAGTAGCCCGCGGGAGCGGGGATGGGGCCCATCAGTTCTCGGGCCCTGTGGACCCTTTGGGCGCCTGCTATTCAGCCGTCGTCTGGCGCTCAAAGTCCAGCAGGTAGACCTTGCGCTCCACCCCGCCGGCGTAGCCCGTCATCGACCCGTTCGCCCCCACCACGCGATGGCACGGCACGACGATGCTGATCGGGTTGCGCCCGTTCGCCATCCCGACGGCGCGGCTCGCTCCCGGCCGCCCGAGCGCCGTCGCCAACTCCCCATAGCTGCGTGTCTCCCCGTACGGAATCTCCGCTAGCGCAGCCCACACGCGACGCTGGAACTCGGTGCCGCGAGGAGCCAGCGGCAGGCTGAACTGGCGGCGTTCGCCGTCGAAA
>DYZF01000249.1 GCA_020741375.1 Tessaracoccus flavescens | reverse complement strand
TGATCTGGATGGCTGTGTTCGTCATGTATCCAGACTCTCGGTTTCCGCCGATCGCGGCATCGGGGCGTTGTCATGACTCTGGTGTGACATTTGTCACGCTAGACGAAGCAGAGCTCGTTTCCTTCGGGATCGTTCATGCCGAGGGAAAGGTGCTCGGCCGGGTCATTGGGGAGTTCCCGGCGGACGCTGCCCCCGAGCTCCACGAGACGGTCGCGGCGGTCGGCCAGGACCGCCCGCCGGGATTCCCACGCGGCTGTCCGATCCGTCGCCATCACGTCGAGGTGCAACCGGTTCTTCACAGTCTTGGGTTCAGGCACCACCTGAAACCACAGGGCGGGGCCGACGCCGTCGGGATCGACGGCGCGATCGCAGCAATCGCCGTCCCCGAGATCTTCCTCAGACTCCCCGATGGATAGGTAGTACGAGCGCCACGAATCGTGGCCCTCCGGAGTGGCGCGGGGATGTAACCCAAGGCGGCGCACCAGAAGGGCTGCAGCCGATCCGGATCAGCGCAATCGATCGTGACTTGTAAGCGGGCCATCACAGCGCCACCCTAGTGTTCGGCTTCGGCTGGCCGCACGGTCCTTGTTCATCATCGGGTGTCGGTTCTGCACCTGTCTTCGGTCTGGCATCCGGCATCAGCACGGCGTCAGACTTCGGCTTGGCGTCAGGCCCCAGCCTTGTCTCGGGCTCGGCTGTGCCACTGTGTGCGTTGGGGTTGGCATTACCCGGGACCCAGCCCGGACGACGACGGAGCCCATCGGGTGGGTGGAACTCCGGTTGTTGAGTGTGGGGGTTGATCCGCACCTGCCACTTGTCTGGTGGTGGGCCCGTCCAGAATCTCGGCGGCTCGACCACGCCATGGTGGTGTTTGCACAACAGCACCAAGTTGTTGAGGGCGGTGGGGCCGCCGTCCCACCACGGCTGGATGTGATGCGCCTCGCAGCGGTAGGCCTCGACGTCGCATTTCGGGAACGCGCACCCCTGATCGCGCAGCGCAAGGGACCGGCGCATTGACGGTGCGACGAGACGCTCTGCCCGCCCGACGTCGAGAATCTCCGACTCCGAGCCGAGCACGGTGGGAATCAGATCCGCGTCGCAGCACAGTTGGCGAAGCTCGCCCGCGCTGATCTTCTGCCCCGAAGGCAGGACGCCGGCCTGCTCAGCGCGCGCGTGCAGATCTGCCTCGTTCAGGATGACGTTGATGCGCGGCCTGTCGCCTGCGAACCCGGGTGCTGGGACGTACTTCCCACCCCGTCCGCTATCGAAGGGTGAGTGGGCGGACGCCCCCATCCCTGAAACGACAACCCCGCCGGTGCCCCCGGCGCGAGCGGGGCCGGGTGTCCCGGAGTGGCCGGTGTCACCGACAGCACGGCCCTGCGCGCCCTGCATCTGTAAGCGCGTTCGGGTGGTGAACATCTCGTCCGGGCGGAACCGGCGCGTCAGCTCCATGAAGGCATCGGCGTACCGCTGCCCCTGGTCGCGGTAATCGCGCTGATCCTCACCCGCAGCTCGGCCGGACGCGACGAACGCGTCGAGCACCGTGGTGAACATCTCGCCCTCGAGGACGGGGATGTTCGCGTTGATGATCATTGACCCGTCCTCGGAGAAGAAGCTGAGCCTCCGGCGCTTCACTGCACGCTTCCGCTGGGCCTCAAGGAAGGCCGCCTCATCCTCCCGAGACGGCACCTTCGCTGGCGCCACCTCTTCCAGCACGGCCGCAGCCCGCTTCCCGAGCTCGCGCGGAGTCATGGACTCTGCGTCGTGAATCAGCACCGCCGTTGCGCGGGTTCTTTCCTCGGCCGTGAGCTCGTCTGGCAATTCACCCAGCGCACGCCCGATGGCCCGCCCTTGCTCCGGAGTGACCTCTCCCGCCAACGCAGCCCGCTCCAACTCCTGATTGCCCAACAATGCCTGGCCGGCCTTGAGCCACCCAGCTGCCTCCTTGGGATCCGCATTTCCGTCGGCCACCAGCCAATCTGTGACGTTGGTTCCCACCTCGCGAGCTGCCACCCGGTGCTCCTCGGCCATCGCCAACCAGACGGAGGTGAGCGACTGGGCCTGACCTGCGACCGAGCGAAGCTCCTTGATGAGGGCCAACCGGGCGCCGTTTTCGGCGGGCAGCGGGGCAGTAGTGAGCGCGAGCAGCCCGGCCCGCACGGCGGCGAGGATCTCGCCAGCCGGGGCCTCCGCCATGGTGCTCTTGCTCATGAATAGAACACTACGGACAACCACTGACAAAAACGATCACATGTTCTAATCGGACAACACTCTGTGGGTTCCGGACAACACGTCACCGAGCGGGGTGGGGCGTCGTGAACAATGGGTCCATGCATCCTCTCGCGAAGGCCGCACTCTGGGCCAGCGCCGCCACGACCACCGCAGCCCTGGCCACGGGCGCCGTCGCGGCTTCGGCGCTCAACGGCATCAGGCGACCGACGCTGCCCTACGGCTTCTCGCCGTTCGAGGTTGGCGCCGAGGCTGAGGAGTTGGAGTTTCGCGCCGCCGACGGCGTGCGCCTCACCGGCTGGTGGCTCGATCAGCCCGACTCCGAAATCGTCGTCATCTGCGCCCACGGGCACCGCAGCAGCATGGCCGACATGCTGGGCATCGGCCCCGGCCTCTGGCGAGCCGGCCACAGCGTCTTCCTGTTCGACTTCCGCTCGCGCGGCCTGTCCGACGACGGGCCGATGTCGCTGGCCCATCGCGAGCAGCTCGATCTCCGCGCCGCCGTCGATCTCGTCACCGGGCGGCGGCCCGGCGCGCGGATCGCCGTCGTGGGCTTCTCGATGGGCGCCTCCGTCGCACTGCTGTGCGCGGCCGATGATCCGAGGATCGGGTTTCTCGTGCTTGATTCGCCCTTCGCCTCGATGCGCGGAGTCGTCGCCCACGCTCTGCGCTCCCTGCATCTCCCTGCCAAGCCGCTCCTGCCCGTCGCCAGCCTGATGAACCGAGCGTTGCACGGCTACTCATACGCTCACGTTCGGCCCGTCGACGTCATCGCGCAGATCCCGCCGCGACCGGTGCTCCTCCTGCATGGCACTGAAGACTCGATCGTCCCATTCAGCGAGGCCGAGCTCCTTGTTGAGGCGGTGGGCCGCGACCACGTCGAGTTCGTCCCTTTCGACGGCGCCGATCACTGCGGCGGCTACTTCGCCGACCGCCCCGGTTACATCGCCCTAGTCGACGACTTCCTTCGGCGGTCGCTCGGGGCAGCCGCGCCCGGCGGCGCCAGCTAGGCCCCAGGCGGTGGCGACAGCGGGAACGTCAGCGCCGCCGCGCTGGTTGCCAGCAGCAATGTTGGTGCCAGCCGGTCAAGCTCCGGATCCGGCGCGGAGATGTGGTGCAGCATCATCCCGGTGGCCAGCGCGAGCACCATCTGCGCCCCCGCGCGTGGGTTCGCCGACGGCAGCGAGGCGGCCGTGGCGTCGATGAACCGCTCGCGACCCCGTCGAATCGCAGCCTGCAGCCCGGGGTTGCGTCCGGCGTGCAGGTAGAGCTCGAACCGCGCCCGCACCAGCTCGGGCCGCGACGTCACCGCCCGCCAGGTTGCCTCCGCCGCAGCCCACACCTCCGCCGGGATGGTGCCGGTGGCCGCAGCGTCGGCCTGCTGCTCCGGGGTCACGGTCATGACGGCGCCGATCTCGGTGGGCGTCCCTTCGCGTATCTGGTGGGCCCGGAGGCCAACGAGTTCGTCTTCGCCCACGACGATCACTTCAGCGCGTTCGAAGCCATGAAGGCGCTCGTCCCCGTGGATGGGCCCACGTCCGTCGTCGTCTCCGATCCGCCGGATCACGGTCGTCGGCGCGCGCTCGTGCGGCCGGGTCTCCACCGTCAACAGGTGGCCGATTACGCGGCGCCATCCGACAATCAACCATGCGCTGCCTCTTCGGTGAACGCGTGGGCCAGCAGGCTGACCGCGTCGGCAACGCGTTGCAGCCCCTCATCGAGCTCACCAACGTCGCCCCGCAACTGCTCAACGTCCACGAGCGCCTCAACACCAAGACGTGGCGCCGCGCGATGGCGGCGAGGGCAACTCTGGATGAGTTCGTCTTCGCCGAGATCGACCGCCTCGATCAGCCCGGAGCCGAAGAGGAGTCTCAGGTGCTCTCGGTGCTCGTGCACGGACGCGACGGCGAAGGCTCCGGTACGCCACCCACCACATGCACGACGTGTACGACCGGGCGGAGGAGTTCGTGCCGGAACGCTGGCTGGCAGACGACTTCAAGCCATCAAGGGGCGAGTTCATCGCCTTCGGCGGCGGCGCCCACCGGTGCCTCGGCCACGTCATGGCCACCACCGAGCTCACCGTCATGCTCGCCACCCTGCTGCAGCGGGGCAGCTATGCCTTGGAGGATCGCTCCGTCAAGGCTGTCGGTTTGACGTCGATGAAGCCGAAGGGCGGCGTTCGCATCCGTCTTACTGTGTAGCCTCTCCAGGCCGGGGCTAGGAGACGCGCAGCACCATGACGTCGTACGGCCCTGCCGCGACTTCGACGCCAGGCGGAGCCATGCTCAACGCCGATTCCGGCACGACGTTGCGCATGATCATCGACGGCGTCGCGTCGAGTCCGGTGAGGTCGATCTCCCAACCCCAGTCGCCCATATAGCTGGCGGCCAGTTTGACGACGTCGCCGTCGCGCGTGCCGGTGAGCGTCATGATGCCCGGCTTCTGGTGCCAGGTGTCGCCCCATGCCGCTGTGATCTGGCCCGATTCCTCAGGCGCCCCGACGAGCAAGTGCCCGGCCTGAGGTCCGTCGTCGGGATGGGTCCACGTGTAGTCGACGACGTATTGGTCGCCGAGTGGCCGCACAGATGCCGTTGCCGGGCCGTCGACGAGCTCGTCAGTGGGCATCAGGCGGAAGGCGCAGGTTCCGGTGAATTGGGGCATGGGGTGAGTGTGGCACGGCCAACGCAGGACGCGCCGGTCAGCTTGGGATCAAGTGGATGGCGCAGCGCGGACCGGTGGCTGCGGCGAGTTTCTTGTCGGCCGTTACGAGCGGAACCCCGTGCGCCTCCGCGGCCGCAACGAAGGCGGCGTCGTATCCAGTCAGGTTGTCCCGCAGTTCCCAGATCCGTGGGAGAAGCGGCTGGAGGGGGAGTCGATCGATGGCGAGGGAACGCCAGATGTCGAGGATCCGGTGGGCGTCGGTGGGCCCGATGTGTCCGCCAAGCGTGAGGCCCCGCAGTGCGTGAGTGAGCTCGACGTCGATGTGAGCTGGTGCGAGGAGCCGGCGGTCGACGATGGCGTGTCTGGCCCGGGTGTGGCCGGTCAAGGCGGCGAGGGCAACCGACGGATCGAGGACGATCACGTGTCGCGCCCGGACCGCACCGCGTCGACGATGACCGGAAGGTCCACGTTCAGGTTGGGTGACTCCCAGACGAGATCTGCGTTGGCCCGATACGCGACGGCGGCGGTGAGTTCGCGCACGGCCAAGGCGTTGACGGACATCGACTCCTTGGCGGCTAGCTCCTCGAGCGCCTCCGACAGCTCTTCCGGAACATTTCGGAGATACAGAGTCTTCATGTTGCATAATGCTAGCACTCTGCAATCCTGCTGCTAGGTCCGCGGCTCTCTCGTCGGTGCGTCCGCGGTGCGCCGGATGAGCCAATCGACGGCTCCGAAGACGGCAGCGATCACCAGCCCGAAGGCGAAGATTGCCCCGACCGTGGCGAACACCTGCGGGTAACCGTGGGCCGCGACGTTGGCGAAGCCGTAGGGGTAGGTGTTGGTGATGGCGCCGCGGGTCATCATGTAGACCACCCAGATCAGCGGCACCACCAGCGAAATCGGAAGCGTGCGCCACCGGATCCAGCCGCGCGGCCCCCAGATCAGCCAGACGAGGATCGTCACTGCCGGCACGACGATGTGGGTGAGGGGATTGGTGATGTGCGACCAGCCTTCCACCACCGTCGTTGGGGCCAAGAGGACGGCGTACACGATGGCGGTGATCGTGATCATCAGCAGGCCGGAGAGCCTGAGGGCCCGACGCCAGGTGGTGTCAACGGTGGGCTGGAGCGCGAGCAGGGTCGTCGAGATGGCGACGACGACGTTGGACCAGATCGTGAAGTAGCTGAGGGAATCCAGCACGCGCAATGGAGCCCCGGCCCAGCCGAGCGGGGTGCCGCCATAGAGGCCTGGTTCGACGGTGCCCCGCGCGTACCCGTCGACCGCGGAGATCACCACGGTGAGCACCACGCCAAGCCAAGCGAGTGCTGCGTTCACTGCGAAGGCTGTGCGAGTCATGCCGGGGTCGCCCCATCAAGACGGCGCAACTGGCGGGACGCTTCGCCGGTGATCTCGGTGGGGAGCACTTGCGGAACTGTTGCAGCCGCGGGGTCGGAGGTCGCGGATGAGTCATCTGGCGCGGCCTGTCCCAAGGAGTCGTACCAGCCGTCCAGACCGTGGGCGAGTTCCGTGAAGCGGTCGCGGAGTTCCTTGACGTCGTTCGCGCTTCGGGGCCGCGGGGCCACGACGTGCACCGCCCACTCGATGTCCTCGTCGTCCTCTGCCGTCTTGGCCGCCTCGCGCACGACGCGCACCTCGAAGCCCTCCTGCGCCAGTTCGTCGGCCAACTCCTCCGCATCGTCGAGCTCGGGGAGGATGAGGAGGTGTTCGACGGCGACAGCGGGCCCCGTCGGCACCCAGTACCGACGCTTGCCCTCGACGACGTCCTCAAGCAACCCGCCAGCGGATTCGATGATGCGGTAAGAGGCGACGTTGTCGTCGTCGCAGGTCACCAGAGCCGACGCAACCCCTCTGGCCGCGAGGTCGTTGAGCCCGGCCTGCATCAGCACGCCGCCGATGCCCCGACGGCGAGCTCTCGGCCGCACTGAGTACCCAATGTGGCCGCCGACTCGACGCAGGAAGTCGGTCAGCTCGTGGCGGATGGAGACGCGGCCGAGCCATTCGCCGTCCTCGACTGCCCACAGCATGGTGGCCGTGACGCGACCAGGGTCGGCCTCCGTTTCCTGCCGTAGGTGATACGCGCAGAGCGCCTCGAACCCCTCGGCAGAGGCGATCTGCTCA
This sequence comes from Tessaracoccus flavescens, assembly GCA_020741375.1. Taxonomy (GTDB): domain Bacteria; phylum Actinomycetota; class Actinomycetes; order Propionibacteriales; family Propionibacteriaceae; genus Arachnia; species Arachnia flavescens_A. Next base: position 8,442 of record DYZF01000249.1, on the reverse strand, counting down.
CGGGTGAGGCCGAAGGCTCCCATCCACTCCGCGGCGTCGGCTCCTTCTGCGTCGAACTCGTCCCAGGCCGTCAGGAATGATTCGCGGTAGGTGTCGTCGGGCCGGATGATGTCCATGGGGAGAATCTAGCGGGGTCCCGCTCAGCGGCCGGTCAGCGCTGAGCGCACGCCGAGAGCGACGAGGGTCCTACCCAGCTTCGATGCGGTACTGCCGTCCGGCTTCCGCCCTGAACGTGACCTTGCCGTCGGCAACCGTGTGGTCCACTTCGGCGCCAGTCGGGTCAAGAACTCGCACCGTGCCTTGGGCGATGGGGCCGGACAGCGAGCGTTCGCCGTCGATGCCGGTCTGGAACCGGACTTGGACCGGCCGGCCGTCGCGCCACGTAGCGCCGACCGTGGCGTCACCCCACGCCCGGGCACCGTCGAACGATCCGTTCGCCCAAGCGCTGGGCAGCGCGGCCAGCACCACCGTCGAGTCGGCCTCGTTCTGGACGAGCATTTCGAGTACACCCGAGGTGCCGCCAAAGTTTCCGTCGATCTGGAACGGCGGATGGGTGTCCCAGAGGTTGTCCATCGTCGATTCCCGGAGGAGACCGGCGAGCATCGTGTGCGCGCGGTCGCCGTCGCCCAGATGGGCCCAGAAGTTCACCATCCATGCCTTCGACCAGCCGGTTCCGCCGTCGCCCCGGTCATTCAGCGTTCCGCGGGCTGCCTCTGCGAGCTCGGGGGTGCGGCCTGGGGAGATGGCCCTGCCGGGGAAGAGGGCGTAGAGCTGCGAGATGTGACGGTGCCCCGCTTCGGCGCCATGGACCCCGTCGGCCTTCCATTCCTTGATCTTGCCGTCGGCCACGCGCAGCCCGTCGTCGGTCTTGGCGAGCGTGGCTGAGAGTTCACGGGTGAAGCTGTCGTCGATGCCCAGCAGGTCGGCGGCTTCCTTCGTGGAGGTGAACAGTTCGGTGGCGATCTGCTGGCTCATCGCCGCGCCGGCGGTGAACCAGCCGTGCTCGGGGGAGTAGGAGGGGTTGGCGACGAGTGTGCCGTCGCGTGGGTCTGACTGGAGGTAGTCGATCCAGAACTCAGACGTCTGCTTCAGGATGGGGTAGACCTCATCGCGCAGATACGTGGTGTCGCCGGAGTAGAGGTACTTCCAGTAGAAGGCTTGGCCTATCCAAGCGTTCGCCTCTGGGAACCAGGCGGCTGTCGGCCAGTCGTAGACGCCGGTGAAGCCGTAGGGAGTGGTCTCGTTCATGACCATCCATCCGCGCTCGATTCCGAGCACGTTTTTCGCGGAGATTTCACCTGCCGGGATCAGCGACTTCACGTAGTCGAGGTAGCTGTCGTAGGAGCCTGGCAGGTTGGCCGACAAGGTGGGCCAATAGTTCATCTGCAGGTTGATGTTGACGTGATAATCGCCCGCCCACGCCGGATTGTTGCCGTCGGCCCACACGCCCTGAAGGTTGGCGGGCAGTGAGCCATCCCGCGACGACGCGATGGTCAAGTAGCGCCCGTACTGGGCGAAGAGGGTTTCCAAGCTGCGATCCTGGGCGCCGCGACCGGTGTAGGCGTCGCGAACGGCAGCCGTGGAGCCGTCGATCGGGGCGCCATCCAAGTCGATCTTGAAGGCCTCGAACTGCGGCTTGTAGTCAGCTCGATGACGCTCAACGAGTGCGTCCCATCCCTTCGTGGCCGCGCCGTCGACGTAGCTGGCGATCCGTTCGGAGGGGTCGACACCCGTCCGGTAGGCCGGGTACGTCGGCGCGTAATCGGTGCCACCCGCCCACAGCACGAGGGCTTCGTCGGCTTCGGTGACGGTGACCGAATCGCGTGCGGAGGTCATCGTGCCGCCCGTCGGGACGACGAGAACCTGGCCGTTGTAGCGCAGGCCGTTGTCGGATCCTTCGCCCCGCAACGTGATCCGCCCACCATCGGCGGTGACGTCGGCGTTCACCAAGAGGTCGGTTCCGCGGGCGTTGCGGTCGTAGCGGCTCGTGAAGGTGATCTTGCCCGGCTGGCTGGCCGTCAGGCGCATGGCGATGACGTTGTCGGGGTAGGAGGCGATCAGGTCGCGCCGGAAACTGGTGCCGGCGACGTCGTAAGTGACGGTGGCCTGGGCGATGTCGAGGTCGAGCATTCGCTCGTAGTTGGTGTACTCGGCAGAGTAGGGAGTCGTCATCCTGAGCTTGCCGAACGACTGGTAGGAGCCGTATCCGACCTTCGGATGGCCGAGGTTCGATTCGCTCATCACGTCGCTGGGGTCCATCTGGCCGTTGCTCGCGATGTGATCGCGGATCTCTTGGAGGCGCTCGTGGCGGCGCTGAACGTCAGAATCCGGGTAGTTGCCGAAGTTGTAGCCGGGAACTCCGGGGCCGCCGGACCAGAGGGTCTTCTCGTTCAGGGTCAGAAGGTCTGACTCCACGCCGCCGAAGATGCTGGCGCCCATGGCTCCGTTGCCGATTGGTAGCGAGCTTGATTCCCATTGATCTTCCGCCGCTGGGGTGTCGTAGCGCAGCACCATCGGCGCCTGCGTCGTCGACGACGACGATGCCGGCTCGGCTGCGCCGGACTGTAGCGGGGCTGGGAATCGGGAATCCATGGATCGACCCTAGCCGGGAGCAGTGCCTCAGGATTTGTCGGGTACTTCCTGTCAGCGCTTGCTGCTGTAGACGACGACGGGGGCACCGTTGCGATCCTGCGTGGATCTCCACAGGGTCATTCCGAGGTGCTCGGCGACGCGTCGTGAGGCCAGGTTCTCGGGGTTGATGATGGCCGTGACCGCGTCGAACATCACCTCGAAGCCTGTGCGTGCGCGCTGCGGATTCGCTCCTTGCTGTGCCACCACATGCCGACCACGTTGACGAAGCTGGCGTCGTCGACGAACAGGCTGGCGACGGCGTCGGCGTCCTGCTCGCTCCAGGCGTGGGCGAACGCGTAGGCGATGTCGACGGGTCGCTCAAGCATGTGGCACCGCCGAACGCACGCCCAACGCTATGAGGGCAGTGCCGTACGCCTGGGCCGACTGCATGACGAGCGCCGCGAGACCCAGCCCGGCGAGCACCGCATGGGTGAGGATGCCGAGACCCGTGCCGAGGACGATCTGGAACGCCCCGCGTCGATCACCGGAGACGCCCTTGGCGCTCACCAGCTTGAAGCTGGCGCCTGGCGTCATCACCAGGGGCGTCAAGGCGAGGAGGAACCCGACGAGTGACAACCAAGTGGGCATGACACCTCGAATCGTGACGGGTAGGTACCTGGATGCTACTTGTGGTGCGGCCTCTGCCGACAGGCTCTTCGCGTCGAACTAGTTCTCCGCGGTGGTGAGTAAGATGGCAGCATGACGAACGATCAGGATGTCGAGGCGCGGACTGCTTCGTTCCTCGCCCATGCTCGGGAGGTCGAGGCCATCCTGAAGGAAGCAGGAGAGGTGAGGTGGCTGCAGTGGATCTCGCGTGCCATCGCGGACGTGGAGGCGAGCCGTGTGGCAGGGTTTGAGCTCGTTCTCGCGGGCTTCCGAGGCGGCATGGGCAGCTTCAATGACTTCGTCATCCACCCATTGAACGGCCACACCGTGACCCGCGACGCTGTGGAGCAGGTCAACGATCGGCTCATGCGAGAGGCCAGCGCAGCCGTTGCTGATGCCCGGTTTGTGACACGCGCCTTGGGGCGCTGACAGGGCGGCCGACCGATGCTGGTGCTCTGCAGCACGGCCGCGGCCGCCGAGGTCACGGCCCAGACGGCCTCCACCGCTCCGAGGTTGGTGGTCCGGAACCGGTCCCACCGGCTGGCGGGCAGCAGGTCGGCGTCCCGGAGGCGGGTGTGCAGCACCGCCAGGCCTGACGCGGAGGCGACGAGCGCCGTCACGAACAGAGCGATGCTGGTGATGCTGGGGTTAAGGACCGTGTGGGACACCACCAGCAGCGGGACCATGGGAAAGGCCCAGTGCAGCGACTGATAGACGTATTCCTCGGTCTTGCGCACGCCGGCGGTGGTGCTGTTCATCACGGTCCTCCTCGTAGGTCAGGGTAGTCATCCACGGGTCGTCCCAGCGGACACCGGTTGTTTCCGAGCGGCGGGGCCGGCAGCCGTCCCTCGGAGATCAGCTGCGGGGATCCCAGCGGAAGCTGCGCAGGCCCTGCCAGACGCCGAATCCAGTCCACAACACCAGAGGCAGCAGCATGCCGAGCGTGGCCCGGATGAGGTCGGGCCAGGCCAGGACCGTGCCGTCGATCCCCACGCCGCCGTAACCCAGATTGATCAGATCGACGACCGGAGTCATGGGCAGCCAGTGCGCGATGTCCTGGGCGAACTCCGGGCAGCAGGGACAGCGGCAGGGAGAATCCCGACAGGAGCAGCGAGATCAGGATGAACGGCAGCGTGGTCAGCTGGGCCGACTCGACGGTCCGCGTCCACGTGGCGCTCCAGATTGCGAGGGCCGTCCAGGTCGTGGCGCCGCCGATCACTGCCAGGGCCAGCGCCCATGGCTGCGCGACGCTGGCCCCGAGCAGGATGGCTCCACCGACGGCGACCAGAGACTGGACGACGAACAGCGCCCACCGCGGCACGGCGGGGGCCAGCAGGATCTCAAGCGGGGTGGGTTCGCCGGCCAGCAGGCGCTTGAGGACGAGTTGCTCGCGTCGGGCGACGAGCGAGGTGACCATCGTGTAGTAGACGACGAACATCAACGCCGTGCCGACCAGCGTCATCGTGAGCACGACGCCGAGCCCGGCGCGGTACATCGAGAGGCCCGCGAAGGCGAACGCCATCACAAACGGCATGGCGACGGCGGTGAACACCGAGGTCTTGTTGCGCAGCAGGATGCGCGCCTCGCCGGCGACGAGGGCGCCGAAGCGCCGACCGCTTACACAAACAACTTGACACGCTCTTCATACTTCGAGTACCAGTCCCGGCACCCCGCGATCCGTCACACCCCCGGAACTCGCCCCTGGCGAGCAGCGGCTCATGGTGCTCATCGGCCAAGGGCTGACCAATGCCGACATCGCTGACGAACTCGGCCTCACGATCAGCACAGTAAAGACCTATGTTTCGCGGCTTCTGTTGCGCCTAGACTTGACCAATCGCACCACCCTCGCCGCCCGCGCTCACGAATGGGGAATCGTCGACTGACTGCCGCATTCCAGGAGGGCAGGTCTGTCGGGATGCCCACGCACCTCGTCACCAGGTGGCGATGGTGTTGCTGGTCCAGTTGTTCTCGTTCTGTGACCAGCTGATGCGTTGGTCTGAGCAGTAGTTGTCGGTCTCGGCGCGTGGCACGTGGATGGTTTGGAGTGTGTTGGTGGTTGTGTCGTAGACGGCCACTTGGTCTGTTTCCTCGGGTTTGTATGGGGTGAAGACGACCTTGCCTGCGCAGACATCGAGGTCCCATATTTCGCGGTCGTTCGGGATGGGGATCTGGGCTATGGGGGTTGCGCTGGTGTCCATGATCAGCACGGCCTCTCCCGTGGACATGGCGACGATGTTGCCACTGGAAGCGAGCCGCTGGGCACCCCAACTTGCTTCTGAGTCTTGAGTGAAGCGGACAAGCTCGGTCACTGTGCCGTCGGTGTCGATGCGGACAATTCCTGTTTGAGGATGATCTTCCGCTTCGGAGAGTGTCACAGCCACGATGCCTCCGGTGACTGGTGAGAGTTGTGCGCTGAGGGTGAGCATCTCTTTGGGTTCTCCACCGGCGGGGTCGGCAGCCAGGATCCTGGGCTGGAAAGTGCCGTCGGGTTGTTCGTGCGCTGTCCACCACCACACGAGCCCTTCTGACAGGCGGGGGAAGGGGTCACCTCCAGCCAGTGGGAGGAATTCCGTTGTCGCTTTGCGCTGGTCCTCTGCGGCAGCCACAAGGATTGGCTTGCCGCCGTCGAGTTCTTGGGCGAAGAGCCGCCAGTTCGACTCGTACATGTTGTCAGAGCTGGTTTCCATCCATACGACCCATTGCTCGTTGATGTCGCCGGCGTATGTTTGACGTGGGCGGCCGTCAGGGCGGATGTTGGAAGTGTCGGCAAAGAGGTCGACGGTGCCGTCATCGCGGAGCAGTCCGACCCTGTTGCTCTTCACGAACGCGGCTTCCTCGAAGTTCTCGCTGGGGGAGAGGGTGACAAGAGTCCTGTCGTTGCTGAGGGCGAGGAGGATCGTGTGGTCGTGGCCAGGCTGAGCTGGTGTGATGCTCGCGATTTCGGGCAGGGTCAATGGCTTGGCATCGTCGAGTTCCACGAGGGGGAACTCCAAGGCGTCGCCTGCTGTGTCAACAAGGGTGTGAGGATCTGCTGGTTCGCTTGTTGAGGCGGCGGGAGGAGTGCTGGGGGCGGGCGCGATCGTGGGCTGCGGCGTTGTGGTGCAGCCCGACAGCAGGGCTGCTGCGACCAGCAGCCCTGCCGTTCGGAATCCTGGACGCAGGTTGGTCACGCAACGATCCCGTTAGTTGTCACACACTGATGGAAGCCCGACGCAGAATAGGTGAATGTCTCTGGCACCGTGACACCTGACCACACGCCCTGGGCGGGGTCGTGGAATGCGAGAGTGCTGCCGCTCCCGCTGTACCCGTGGCCTACGATCCAGTGACCAATGTTCTTGGTCTTGGGATGTCCGTTGTAGTGAGCACTGTTGGCATACTCGTAGGTGTCGACGGCGACCGGGAGGTAGTTTGCTCCGATGTTATTGACGAAAGTGGCTTTCAGACTGGCCAACGTTGGGCTCTGGATCTGCTGATACTCGGTGGTACCGACGATCTTATTCAGCGTGGGAGCCATCACCTTGAGCGCCCACTTGGTCGCGCCATTGGCGTCGGTCTTCAGGTAAGTGGATCCTGCCAGGGTCGCCTGGGAGTAGGACTTGCCCTTGTACTTGGCGATCATCGATGCCGTCGCCGGCCCGCAGTAGTACCCGTTGGCCTGCTTCTGGTGAGTCATCACGAAAGTCCTTGCGGTGGGTGGAACGGCGGCGGCGGCGCGTGACATCCTCTTGGCCGCAGCATCTTCACGTGCCTCGACAACCGCTTCAGGATTATCCTTCTCCAGCTCGGCGAGCTCAGCTTCGATGGCTGCTTGATCGCTCGCTGTCAGACCAGCGACCGTTTGGTAAGTGAGCAGCGCTTCCGCGATGTGTTCCTGAGCTTCGGGCGACTGCTCATCCCGCTCGCTCGGAGGGGTGTAGTCGATCCCGAACTGAATGTCATCAGTCGTCTCAGTTCCGGGGTCTGCCCAAGCGTGCACAGGCATAGCGAGCAGGAACGTAGTCATGACTGCCACGGTCAGTCGGGTTGCTTTTGTACGGGCTGGATGCTGCGTTGCATCTCTGTACTCCCACAGGTTCGGGTTATGAAGATGATCAAGGGGTTAGTTGGGTGGCGGTTTTTCCGTCATCGAATCAACCGCGGTGATCTCCTACGCACCATAGTACGCATGCCCCACCACCAGATCCCGCGCAGCCCTACGAGCCGGCTGCGGCCACGGCCCCTTCGGACCGCGATCCTGACGGGCTTGGCCTGCCACCGGCGCCACGTGCGTTCGGGCATGTCGATCAACTTCACGAACCTCGCGGTCGACATGCCCGCCTCCATGCGGATCACGTCGAGGTCCTCGAAGGGCCCAACCTGCCCTCCGCCGACTTCTTCCACACCCGGATCTCGACAGCGGCCTCACCCAACGCCTGAGTCAACTCGGTCACCTCGGCCTCCAACTGCTGCTCCCGAGTCGACAGCCCGGACCTGCCTGCCGCGACGTTTGTTCAATCTTGATTGTCACCCGCGAAATCGGCGTCAGGCCGGGCCCGGCGACCCACTCGATCTCATTGAACCCTCGCAGACCACATGTCTCGTTATGAGGCTTGGGTTCGGGCTAGGAGGGGTGGGGCGCGCTTGCTGAAACGCGAGGTCTCCGGGAGGGCATCTCCCCGTGCCCCTTCTCTGGCATATGACGCCCTATACGTCGCGCAATACAGGCAGTGATACAGCGGTTGCGCTCAAGACGAGCCTTGGGCAGCGCAACATGACCCCCCATATGACGCCTCATATAGCGGGTCATATTGCGACTCCGTATGACAGCAACCACAGCCTCTTGGGGTCGGGTGATCGCTCGGTGACGCTCTACTTTGAACGGCATTTTAAATAGAGGGCCGTTTGTTCAATCTTGGCTGCGGCTCGACACTCGGCGACACTCTGCTTTGAACCCTATTCAGAATAGGAGGGCGAAAATTCAAAGTAGAGCGCGGCTCGACATCGATGTCGAGCCGCGCTCTAGTTGGAACGAAACCCTGGGCTCTAGATTGAACAAACCATCTGTTTGCGGAGAGTCGTTCAATGTAGGTCGGGCGTGGCCGAATCATCCAGGTTCTACGAGACGTTGGGGGTTCTTGGTGAGCTGAGTAGTGGGACTCGAGCCTCCCCGCCGGTGCTATGTGATTCGCGAAGGGGTGATTTGGCGGTGTAGCCTCGATGTCATGT
>DYZF01000248.1 GCA_020741375.1 Tessaracoccus flavescens | reverse complement strand
CGGCCCTGGTCGTAGATGCGGGCCACCACGTTGTCGATGTGGTAGTTCTCCCGCACCACGCGGGCGGCCAAGATGTTGGAGTTGTCGCCGGAGGACACCGCGGCGAACGCGTCTGCGCGGCGGATGCCGGCCGCCTCCAGCACTTCGCGATCGAATCCGACGCCCTTGACGGTCAGACCCTTGAAGTCCGGCCCCAGCCGGCGGAACGCATCGGCGCTCACGTCGATGACCGCCACGCTGTGACCCTGCTTCTCCAGCCCGAGCGCTGCCATGGCGCCGACGCGGCCACATCCCATGATGACGACGTGCATGGCGCTCCCTTCGACGCCATGAACTTAGCACCTCCCCCGGTGACATCGGGCCCCGTGAGGTCTACGTTGTAGGGCGTGAGTGTGTTTTCAGCTTTGAAGCGGATGGTCGTCGGCCGCCGCCTTGCCAACACGCAGATGGGAGAGACACTGCTGCCCAAGCGGGTCGCCCTGCCCGTGTTCGCCTCCGACGCACTCAGCTCCGTCGCCTACGCGCCGGACGAAATCCTGATCACCCTGTCGCTGGCCGGCATGGCCGGCTTCATGTTCTCGTGGCAGGTGGGGCTCGCCGTCGGCGTGGTCGTCGCCGTCGTCGTCATGAGCTACCGGCAAACCGTGCACGCCTATCCCAACGGGGGCGGCGATTACGAAGTGGCCAGCGACAACCTGGGGCCGAAGGCGGGCCTGACGGTCGCGTCGGCGCTCATGGTCGATTACGTGTTGACCGTTGCGGTCTCGGTCTCGGCAGGCATCCACAACGCCGAAGCGATGCTGCCCATCATCGAGGGACGGGAGGCGTGGATCGCCGTCGGCGTGATCGTCCTGCTGACGCTGGTCAACCTGCGTGGCGTGCGCGAATCGGGCTCCGCCTTCGCCATCCCCACCTATGTGTTCATGGGCTCGATGCTGCTCATGCTGGGCATCGGCCTCTTCCGAATCCTGGTGCTGGGCCAAGACCTCCAGAGCGAAACGGCGCACCTCACCGTCGTTGCGCCGGAGGGCTCCGGCCAGGTCACCCAATGGGTGCTGATCGCCATCCTCGCTCGCGCCTTCTCATCCGGATGTGCGGCGCTGACCGGCGTCGAGGCCATCAGCAACGGCGTACCGTCGTTCCGCAAGCCAAAGAGCCGCAACGCCGCCGCCGTGCTCGGCATGCTCGGCGCGCTGGCCATCACCATGCTGCTGGGCATGATGGTGCTCGCCAACCTCACCAACGTGCACCTCATCGACGAACTGACCGGCACCCACTACATCGATCAGGACGGCACCACCATCCACTCAGGGGCTACGACGGTGACCGGCCAGCTGGCTCGCGTCGTGTTCATGGACTGGTTCGAGCCGGGCTTCTACATCGTGGTCACCGCCACCATGTTGATCCTGTTCCTCGCCGCCAACACGGCGTTCAACGGCTTTCCGTCGCTGGCCTCGATTCTGGCCAAGGACGGCTATCTCCCGCGGCAGCTGCACAGCCGCGGCGACCGTCTTGCCTTCTCCAACGGCATCGTCATGCTGGCCATCGGCGCCATCGCGCTGGTGCTGCTGTTCAACGCGTCGGTCACCGCGCTCATCCAGCTCTACGTCGTCGGCGTGTTCATCTCCTTCTCGCTCGGCCAGATCGGCATGGTCCGCCACTGGACCGTCAATCTCCAGACGGAAACCGAGCCGGAGGCTGCCAAGCGCATGCGCCGCTCGCGTCTGATCAACTTCATCGGCGCGGTGCTCACCACGACGGTGTTGCTCGTCGTCCTGGTGTCCAAGTTCGTGCACGGCGCCTATCTGGCGCTGGTCGCGATGGCCGTGATCTTCGTCGTCATGCAGGCGATCGCCCACCATTACCGCTCCGTCGAGCGTGAGGTGGCGCTGACGCCCGAATCCGACCGCGCGCTGCCCAGCCGCGTGCGCGGCGTCATCCTGGTCCAGCAGGTGAACCTCCCGACGGCGAAGGCCATCGGATTCGCCCGCGCCACCCGGCCCACCACGATCACGGCGGTCACGGTCGCGGTGGACGACGACGAGGTGGAGCGGATCCTCGACGAGTGGGAGGCGGAAGATTTCGGCATCCCGCTTAAGGTGATCGCCTCGCCGTACCGCGAGATCACCTCGCCGTTCCTCAAGTACATCAGCCAACTGCGCACCGAGAACCCGCGCGACGTCGTCAGCGTCTTCATCCCCGAGTACGTGGTGGGCCACTGGTGGGAGCAGTTGCTGCACAACCAGACGGCGCTGCTGATCCGCACGCGCCTGCACTTCATGACCGGCGTGATGGTCACCAGCGTCCCGTACCAGCTGAAGTCGTCCGGCCGGGCGAAGGAGTCGGCCAAGAAGGCGTCGGCAGATAGGGTGCGCAAGTGACCATCGAGATGCAGTTGGAGCGCCCGGCGCATGGCGGATTCGTCGTCGGGCGGGCTGACGGCAAGGTGGTGTTCACCACCGGCGGGCTGCCGGGGGAGCGCGTGCTGGTGGAGATCACCGACACCGGGAAGAGTTTCGACAGGGGCCGCGTCGTCGAGGTGCTCGAGCCCGCACCCGGCCGGGTGGAGCCGCCGTGCCCTATCGCCGGTGAGTGCGGCGGCTGCGATTGGCAGCATGCCGATTCGGAGACGCAGCTGGAGCTCAAGACGGCCGTCGTCGCGGAGCAGCTGGAGCGGCTGGCGGGGCTCAACTGGACCGGTCGCGTCCAGGCGGTGCCCGGGGGACAGACCGGATGGCGGACTCGCGTGCGCTACGCCGTCGACGACGACGGTCGCGTGGGGTTTCGTGCCCGACGCTCCCACGACGTCGTACCGCTGCCAGAAGAGGGCTGCCTGATCGCGGCCCCGGGGCCCAGTGTCGCAGAACTGGACGCGGCGGCCCGACGCTTCGAGGAACTGAAGGTGACCGTGTCGGATTCCGGCGTCACCATGACTGCCGGCCGCAGGGTGGACGGCCCGGACCCGGTGCGGCAGCGGGTTCACGGGCGCGACTACTTGGTTGGCGCCAACGGCTTCTGGCAGGTTCATCCTGCCGCTGCAAGCACCCTGACGACGGCGGTGCTCGACGGTCTGCGGCCACGCGAGGGGGAGCGGGCGCTCGACCTGTATTGCGGCGTCGGCCTTTTCGCCGGCGCGCTCGTGGACGCGGGCTGCATGGTGGAAGGCGCGGAACTGGCCAAGGACGCCGTCTCCCTCGCCCGCCGCAACGTGCCCGAGGCAACCTTCGTGGCCGTGCCGATCGAGCGCAGCCATCGGGAGCTTCCTGACTGGGCGGATCTGGTGGTTCTGGACCCGCCTCGCAAGGGTGCGGGGGCCGCCGTCGTGCGGGCGATCGCAGCAAGGGGGCCACGCGCCATCGCCTACGTCGCCTGCGATCCGGCAGCGCTGGCGCGAGACCTCAAGACCTTCGCCGTCGAGGGTTACGAGGCCGTCAGTATCGAGGCCTTCGACCTGTTCCCGATGACGCATCACGTTGAGTGTGTCGCGATCCTGCACCCCGCCTGATGTGGCGATCCGAACCCCCTAGACTGTGAGTGTCCGGCAATGCTGCCGTTCCACGCCAGCGCGTGGTATCTTGATGTCAAGATTGTTTGGCGGGATCGCCACAACGAAGGAGAAGGATGAGCGTCAATAGTTTCGGGGCCAAGGCGAGCCTCGACGTCAACGGCACCTCCTACGAGATTTTCCGGCTCGATTCGGTGCCCGGCTCGGAGAAGTTGCCCTTCAGCCTCAAGGTCCTCTTGGAGAACCTGTTGCGTACCGAAGACGGTGCCAACATCACCAAGGAAGACATCGAGTTCCTCGGCAACTGGGATCCCAACGCTGAACCCGATCACGAGATCCAGTTCACGCCCGCCCGTGTGATCATGCAGGACTTCACCGGCGTCCCGTGTGTTGTGGATCTGGCCACCATGCGTGAGGCCGTCGTCGCCCTGGGTGGCGACGCGTCCAAGGTCAACCCGCTGTCGCCGGCCGAGATGGTCATCGACCACTCGGTCATCGCTGAGGTCTTCGGCACACCGCTGGCCTTCCAGCAGAACACCGACATCGAGTACCAGCGCAACCG
>DYZF01000247.1 GCA_020741375.1 Tessaracoccus flavescens | reverse complement strand
GGATCTGGGCACCCCGCCCGAGACCTACTCTTCGTCGCCGAACCTCTACGAGGATCACAAGATCCCCGAGGGCACCAAGGGACGCCTGCCCGGCGCCGTGCCGAAGGAGCGCGAGAAGCGCGAGCCCCGCGAGAAGCGTGAGCCGCGCGAGGGTGGCCGCCGCCGTAGCCGTCGCTCCACGGAGTCTGCCGGCGACAAGCCTGCAGACCACAAGTCTGAGGGTGAGGGCCCCTCGAAGCCGCGACGTCGCCGTCGCCGCATCCGCGGTGGCGTCGAGGTCAAGCCGGAGAGCTGATTCCCCGGAATACGCAAGAAGGGCGACCCAGGTGGGTCGCCCTTCTGCGTTGGTCGCGGCGTGCGCGCTGCAGCGGTCAGTAGTTCATGCGCATCGCTTGGCGTACCTCGGCGAGGGTGGCGTCGGCTACCTCGTTGGCGACGGCGTTGCCCTTCGCCAGCACTGATTCAAGGTATCCGGGGTCTGCGATCACCTCGGCGCGCTTGGCGCGGATCGGCGCGAACTTGTCGTTGACGGCAGCAGTCACCAGCTTCTTGAGGCCGCCGCCACCGCCGTCGCCGATCTCCTCAGCGACGTCCACCGGGTCTCGGTCGAGGCAGAGGGCTGCGATGTTGACCAGGTTCGAGACCTCCGGGCGGTTGGCCGGGTCGTACGTGATGTGACGGTCCGAGTCCGTCACGGCGCGCTTCAGCAGCTTGGCCGTCTCGTCGGCAGTCATGCCGATCTCGATGGTGTTGCCCTTCGACTTGCTCATCTTGGTGCCGTCAAGGCCGAGAACGGTGCCGGACTTGCTGAGCAGGCCCTCCGGGCTCGGGAAGACGGGGCGTGACTCGTCGGCGCGGCCGTAGCGCTCGTCGAAGCGACGGGCGATGACGCGGGCCTGCTCGAGGTGCGGGAGCTGGTCCTTACCGACGGGCACGAGATTGGCCTTGCAGAAGAGGATGTCGGCCGCCTGGTGCACCGGGTAGGTGAGCATGAGGCCGGACATGGGGCGGTCGCCGGTCAGATCCAGCTCCGCCTTCACTGTCGGGTTGCGGCGCAGTTCGGCATCGGTGACGACGGAGAGGAACGGCAGCATCAGCTGGTTAAGGGCCGGGATGGCCGAGTGGGTGAAGATCGTCACCTTCTCCGGGTCGATGCCGGCGGCGATGTAATCCGCGATGAGCGAGTAGACGCGCTCGCGGATGGGGCCTACACCGTCACGGTCCGTGATCACCTGGTAGTCGGCCACCAAGACGAAGGTCTCCACTCCCAGCCGCGACAACCGCACGCGGTTCTCCAGCGAGCCGAAGTAGTGGCCGATGTGGAGGTTGCCGGTGGGACGATCGCCCGTGAGGATGCGGAAACCGCTCGGATCCGTCTGGAGCTGCTTCTCGATCTCGGCGCTGCGCTGAGTGGATCGCGCGAGCGACGCGTCGGTGTCGAAGCTGACCTCATCGGTGAGCGACATGCAAGACCTGCCTTGGGTGGAGATGGTTAAGGGCCGGGGAACACGATACCGCGCTCTCCCGGCCCTCCTTCACCCGAAGGTGCTTGACCGAGCTTAGACGACGCCGCCGCGGCGCTTGATGCGCGCCACGAGATCCTTGTACGCCGACGGGCGGGTCAGGTTCACGCCCAGGGGGTGTCCCTTCTTGCCCAGGCCGTGGTAGTCGCTGGAGCCGGTGCGGACGAGTCCGACGCGGCCACCCATCTCGAACAGCAGCGAGCGGGTCTCGTCGTCGTGATCCTGATGGTCCACCTCGATGCCCTCGAGCTGGTGGGACTGCACCAAAGACTCCAGGTACGGAGCGGGGAGCACTTCCTGACCGCCGCGGCCCCACGGGTGGGCGATGACCGCCACGCCCTTTGCGCCGTGGATCAGATCGATGGCGCGCTCCAACTCGCAGGCGTAGCGCGGCACATACCCCGGCTTGTCGACGCCCAGCCACTTCTCGAAGCCCTCATCGCGATCGGCGACGTAGCCCTTCTCCACCAGCGCGTCGCTGATGTGGGGGCGACCGATCACCGGGGCGCCCATGGCGACGCGGGTGACGTCGTCGAGGGTGAGCTCGAGCCCGGCCTCGTTGAGCTTCTGGATCATGGCGGGCAGGCGCTCGGAACGGCCGAAACGGATCCGCGCGAGCTCTTCGTTGAGCGCGCGGTCATACATGTCGCAGCCGTAGCCGAGCAGGTGCACGGACTTGCCGTTGTGCACCGTGGACATCTCGATGCCGCACAGCACCTTGACGCCGATGCGCTTGCCGGCCTCTTGGGCTTCAAGCACGCCGCCGAAGGTGTCGTGATCGGTCAGGGCGATGACATCAAGTTCTGCTGCGAAGGCCTTCATCACGAGGGTGGTCGGGGTGTCCGTACCGTCCGATACCCGAGAGTGAGTGTGCAGGTCGATTCTCATGCCCCCATCGTAAGGCGCGACGCGATTCGAACGTGGCCGGGGCCGAAGGATGGCCAGTTAAGCTTGGGCCCCATGAAGCTGGATTACACGCACACCTACGCGGCCACCCCCGACAAGGTGGTCGCTCTCCTCCGCAACGCCGAATTCATCGACGACGTGGCCAAGCACGCCGGCGCCGTCGAGCACGAGGCGGACATCGCCGCCGACGCCACCACCTTGCGCATGAAGCTGCCGGTGCCCAGCCACCTGACGAAGTTCGTCGGCGAGACGGTGTCGCTGCGTCAGATCTTCCGTTTCCAGGAACCCGGCCCCGACGGCGTCGTCCGCGGCAAGGTCGATGTCGAGGTCCCGGGCATGCCCGTGGACGTGTTCGCCGACGCTGAGCTCAACCCCACCGGCGAGACGACCACGGCCAAGTACACCGGCGATCTCAAGGTGAAGATCCCGCTGGTGGGCAAGAAGGTGGAATCCCAGCTGGAGCCGTTCATCCGTGACGCCTTCGACGGGTTGGAGCGCCGCGCCGCCCACTGGCTGTCTCGCTAGCTGGCCTTGGCCTTGCCGGCCTCCTCGCGGCGCTTCTTGGCCGCCTCGACGGAGGCTCGCAGGGTGGCCATCAGATCCACAACATCTCCTGCCGGAGCGGACGTATCAGACTGCTCCGGCAGCGCTGTGCCTGCCAGCTTCGCTTCCACGACTTCCAGCAGGGCTTCGCGGTACGAATCCGAGTAGGCCTCGGGATCGAACTCGCCCTCGAGCTGGCCGATGAGCAGCTTGGCCATCTCCATCTCGGCATCGGTGATCTTCACCTCGTCCGACGGTGCCGCGAACTCGCCGTCGCGCAGTTCGTCCGGCCAGTACATGGTGTGCATCAGCAGCAGGTCGTCCTTCGCGCGCACCAGAGCCAACGATTCGCGGCTCCGCAGCGCCACCTTGACCACCGCAACCTTGCCCTCCTTCGCCAACGCCTCGCGGAGCAGGACGTAGGGCTTCTGCCCCATGTTCTCGGGCTCTAGGAAGTAGGTGCGCTGGAAGAAGGTTGGGTCGATCTCCCCCTCGTCGACAAACTGCACCACGTCGACGCTCTTCAGCGTCTTGAGCGGCAGGGATTCGAAATCCTCGTCGGTCAGGATCGCCATGCGGCCGTCAGACGCCTCAAAACCCTTCGCGATGTCCGCGTATTGGACAACCTCGCCGCATTTCTCACAGACGCGCTGGTAGCGGACGCGGCCGCCGTCGGTGGAATGCACCTGTCGGAAGCTGACGTCCTTGTCCTCGGTGGCGCCGTAGAGCTTGACGGGGATGGACACGAGGCCGAAGGAGATCGACCCCTTCCAGATAGAGCGGGGCATGTCAGGCTTCCCTTCGGTATTCCACGACGTCGTTCCAGAGCAGGTCGTGATGGCGCAGGAGATCCTGCACCTGAGGCAGATCCCACGCCTCGTCGATGGTGAGGCCCTTCGAGATCGCGGCGGCGTCGGCGACGTCGACGCCGGGCTCGTCGGTGAACCACGAGGTGATGGCCGACGGCGGGCACTGGGTCACGATTACCTGGCCGTTGGCCGGGTCGTCGCCGGGCTGCACCAAGGAGTCGTCGATGTCTGCGACGAGGACGAGACGTTCGCCGTGCGCGGAGAGCCCGGCCACCGAGGCAAGGACCAACGCTGCGTACTCGGCGTCCTCCGACTCCTTCTCCTCGTACCCAAGCTCACCCAAGAGCTCCGGCGTGACGGTGTAGGCGACGCGGTCGCGCAGCACGGGATCGCCGGCGAGGGCAGGGAGCTCGTCGCGGGAGATCGGGATGAAGACCAGTTGGCGGTTCACGTCGAACAGCCTACTTCCGGGGCAAGCCTTGTTGTCCCAATCACGTGAGGTGTTGTCCGGGTGCAGCTCGGTGTTGTCCGGGGCTGAAGGCGTGTTGTCGGCTACCCGAGGAGCTCTGGCTCGTGTCTGACTAGTCGATTTAGCGTCGACGCCATGACTACCGCACCAGCACTCCAGCTCGTCCATCCGTCCCAGCGAATCACCCCCAGCCCCGTCGCTCCGGCCCCCGCGGCCGGGCTCATCCGGGCCGTCGTCGAGGCGATGATGGGCAGGCGTGCGCTACACCAGCTGCGCCCTCACCTGACTCCGCAGGCGTTCGAGGCGCTGGCGACGCATCGCGATTCGGGCGCTTTTCGGCGAATCCGGATCGGTTCCCTGACGTCTCAGATGCCGGCCGACGACGCCGTCGAGGCCAGCGTTCGGATCGGCATCGATGGCCGGTGGATCACCTGCGTCCTGCGTTTGGACGCCGTGCAACGAGCGTGGCGTTGCACCGAATTCATGGTGCTCACGCCACGCTCACTCGCCGCAGCTTAGGCGGCGGGTTTTCCGTGACAGACCTTGTACTTCTTGCCGGATCCGCAGGGGCACGGCTGGTTGCGGCCCACCTTCGGAGTTGACGTCACGGGTGCGGCGCCGGTCTTCTGCGCCTCGCCGGACTCATCCGGAGCGGAGTAGGTGAGGTTCTTGTCGGCCTCACGTTCCAAGCCCTTGGCCAGCGGCTGCGTCTGGCGAGTCTTCTCGACGACGTCGACGGCCCGCCCCTCATCGTCGGTCACCAGACCGACGTTGAGCGCCGGCTCCGCCGGACGGACGTTCACCTCGAGGTTGAACAGGTAGCCGACAACCTCTTCCATGAACGCTTCCATCATGGAGTTGAACATGTCGCCGCCCTCGCGCTGGTACTCAACCAGCGGGTCGCGCTGCGCCATGGCGCGCAGGCCGATGCCCTCGCGCAGGTAGTCCATCTCGTAGAGGTGCTCGCGCCACTTGCGATCGAGCACGGTGAGCAGCACTTGGCGCTCCAGCTCCCGCATGGTGTCTTCGCCCAGTTCCGCTTCGCGGCGATCGTAGGCAGCCGAGGCGTCTTCGACCAGCATCTCGACGAGCTCGTCCTGCTCCGGGAGGTGCTCTTCCACGTCCTCGAGCTTGACCGACACCGGGTACAGCGTCTTGAGCTCGGTGAACATGGTGTCGAGATCCCACTCTTCGGGGATGCCCATGGTGTGGCTGCGGACGACGTCGCCCACCACGCGCTCACAGGTGTTGCGGAGTTGCTCGGACACGTCCGCGCCGTCGATCACCCGACGGCGGTCGCCGTAGATGGCGTGGCGCTGACGGTTCATGACGTCGTCGTACTTCAAGACGTTCTTACGCATCTCGAAGTTCTGGCCCTCAACCTGCTTCTGAGCGCTCTCGATCGACTTAGAGACCTGCTTCATGTCGATCGGCACGTCGTCGGGAACCTTGAGCATCAGCAGCGCGCGTTCCAGCAGCTCGGGGCGGAAGAGGCGCATCAGGTCGTCGCTGAGCGACAGGTAGAAGCGGGATTCGCCCGGGTCGCCCTGACGGCCCGAACGGCCACGGAGCTGGTTGTCGATGCGGCGGGATTCGTGGCGCTCGGAGCCGATGACGTAGAGGCCACCGGATTCGATGACGTCCTCATGCTCGGTCTTCACCTGATCCTCGAGTGCTTTGAGGGTCTCGCCCCACGCGGCCTCGTACTCCTCGGGGGTTTCGAGGGGATCCAGGCCCTGCTTGCGCAGCTGAAGATCGGCGAGGAACTCGGGGTTTCCGCCCAGCATGATGTCGGTGCCTCGGCCGGCCATGTTCGTGGACACGGTGACGGCGCCCTTCCGGCCCGCCTCGGCAACGATGGCAGCCTCACGCTCGTGGTGCTTGGCGTTGAGGACCTCGTGCGGCACGTTGGCCCGCTTGAGCATGGCCGAGATGACCTCGGACTTGGCCACGGACGCGGTACCGATGAGGACCGGCTGACCTTTGGCGTGGCGTTCGACGACGTCCTTGACGATGGCGTCGTACTTGGCTTCCTCGGTGCGGTAGATGAGGTCTGGCTGATCCACACGCACCATCGGGCGGTTGGTGGGGATCGGGATGACGCCCAGGCCGTAGATCTTCTGGAACTCGGACTCTTCCGTCTTGGCGGTGCCCGTCATGCCGGCGAGCTTCTCGTACATGCGGAAGTAGTTCTGCAGGGTGATCGTTGCGAGCGTCTGGTACTCGTCCTTGATCTCCACGCCTTCCTTCGCCTCGAGTGCCTGGTGCAGGCCCTCGTTGTAGCGACGCCCGGCGAGCGTACGACCGGTGTGCTCGTCGACGATCAGCACTTCACCGCTGGCGAGGACGTAATCCTTGTCGCGCTGGAAGAGTTCCTTGGCCTTGATCGAGTTGTTGAGGTACGAGATCAGCGGGGTGTTGGCCGATTCGTACAGGTTGTCGATGCCGAGGCGGTCCTCGACCTTCTCGATGCCGGGTGCCAATACGGCGATGGTGCGCTTCTTCTCGTCCACTTCGTAGTCGACGTCGCGCTTGAGGGTGCGGGCCAGCTTGGCGAACACCGGGTACCACTCGTGGTTGTCCTCGGCCGGGCCGGAGATGATGAGCGGGGTTCGGGCCTCGTCGATGAGGATGGAGTCCACTTCGTCGACGATCGCGTAATGGTGGCCGCGCTGCACCATGTCTTCCTTGCGGAGGGCCATGTTGTCGCGCAGGTAGTCGAAGCCGAACTCGTTGTTGGTGCCGTAGGTGATGTCTGCGGCGTAGGCGACGCGGCGCTCCTCGGGGGTCATCTGCGAGAGGATCGCGCTGACCTCCAAGCCGAGGAAGTGGTGGATGCGGCCCATCTGCTCGGACTGGTACTTGGCCAGGTAATCGTTGGTGGTGACGACGTGGACGCCCTTGCCGGACAACGCGTTGAGGTAGGACGGCAGCGTGCCCACCAGCGTCTTGCCCTCACCGGTCTTCATCTCGGCGATGTTGCCCCAATGCAATGCAGCGCCGCCCATGAGCTGGACGTCGAAGTGACGCTTGCCGGTGACGCGGATGGAGCCCTCGCGGACTACGGCGAACGCTTCCGGCATGATCCGGTCGAGGCTCTCGCCGTCGGCGATGCGCTGACGGAAGGTGTCGGTCTCGGCGCGCAGCTCTGCGTCCGACATCGCCTGGAACTCTTCCTCGATGGAGTTGACCTGATCGGCCACCTTCTGCAGCTTGCGGAGCTGGGCTCCGGAGCCAAGGCCGCTCAGAAAGTCCATGAAACCCACGGGTGAAGTCCTTTTCCTAGACGATGCCGCGAATCCGCAGCTGTACCGCCTGCCATCCTATCGCCCGCGGGCAACTGAACCCACAATGCGCACCGCCCCGGCCGACGATCGACCGGGGCGGTGCGCGACTGGCGATGAGTCAGGTCACTTAGTGACGTTGAGGTGGATGACGCCGTAGTTGTAGGCCTTGCGGCGGTACACCACGGACGGGCGGCCACTGTCGGCGTCCTGGTAGAGGAAGAAATCGTGTCCGACCAGTTCCATCTCATCCAGCGCCTGCGCCAGCGTCAGCGGTGCGGACTCGAACTCCTTCTCGCGCACCACGAGCGGGCCGTCGCCCGTCACCACGAGGCCGGCAACGTTGTGGGTGTCCGAGCCCTCGTCGTCGGCTGCGGCTTCAGCCACCGCCGCCTGCTCCGGCTCCGCGGCCGCAGCGCTGCGCAGCCCACGATGGGTCTTCCGACGATCGGCAGCCTTGCGCAGCTGCGCCTTGAGCCGATCCAGTGCCTGCTCGAACGCGGCCATCTTGTCGCTGGCCTTCGCCTCGGCGCGCACCACCGGACCCCGGCTGCGAAGTGTCAACTGCACCGTGATCGCATCGGAGGGATCCTTGGTACCGTCTTCAGCTTCGAACTCAACCTCGATACGAATGACGCGGTCTCGCAATCGCTCTACCGTGGCGAGTCGCTCAGCAACTGTTTCCCTGAGCTCTGGGCTGATCGTGCAGTGACGACCGGTGACGACGATGTCCATACTTCCTCCGTCTATCGTGGGGCCTCAGCTGGCCCTCAACTCCGCGCCAGCGGGTGTCCGACCTGCCGACGATGCACAAATGCCGCAGAAATCCCGGGAATCCGGGGCCTGCGGCTTGTCCATAGACCAACGCTACCGCTCTGCCCAAGCACCCGTGGGAAATGACCAAAGCTGGCGTGGCTGATTGTCCGCCTCGGCGATCACGGCGGCTCCGATCACGCTCACACCAGCCTGTCGAAGAGCCCGCTCGGCCTCTCTGAGGGAGGCACCGGTGGTGGCGACGTCGTCGACGATGATCACCGGGGAAGCGATGGACCGAGCGATGAGGGCACCGTCGAGGTTGCGGGTTCGCTGACCCTTCGTGAGGCCTCTTTGATCTGCGCCGCCGCGCGTTCGCCTGAGCAGCGCGACGGCGCGCAGGCCGCAGGTCTTCGCGGCCACGTGGGCCAACCGTCTGGCATGGTCGTAACCGCGCCGGCGCGTCGCGGCCGGGAGCGATGGCATGGGGACCAGCACCGTCGAGCGTGGTGGATCGAGATCGGCGACGGACCGGGCCAGAAGCTTGCCGAGCCATCGATCCAGATGAAGCGCGCCGTCGTCTTTGTAGTGCGGGATGGCGTGCTCGAGCAGCGGACGGTAGGGGGCTGCCGCCACGAGCGGAACGCCCACTCCCCTGTCGATCCGGTGTGCGGGCTGATCGAGCGCCGCCGCGCACTCGCGGCACGGACCGAATCCGCCGGGGCGTCGGCAGCAGGGGCAGCTGGCGCCCAGGAGGAGATCGGCCGCGGCGTCGAGAAGGCTCATCACGGCCTCATATTGGCTGGATCAGCCCGCCCCGTTTCGTTGTCCACAGGAGCTCCGGGTGCGCGCTCGCGGGAGGTTCAAGCGGCGAAGGCGATCGCCGTGATGTTCTCAGCCACCCGCGTCCACCGGGTGCGTGCCTCGTAGCGCCAGACGAGCCCGGTGTCGGTTCGCACGGCCAGCGAACCACCGCCGAGCCGCGACATGCCGGCCAACTCCTCGATCTCGCCGAAGATGGGCCCGATCTCCTCCAAGAGGGAGCCGTCGAGTTGCACGGTGAACACCGACCGGCTGCCTGTGCCACCAGTGGCGACGACCGCCACAGACGTCTCGGCGTACCACGTCACCGCGTTGAAGTCCGTCAGGAGTGCGCCGTTGAGCGCTGAGACCGGGAGAACGTGCGTCTCCCCCAGTGCCCCGCCGCCGGTGAGGATCGACGACATCGCCAAGCGTGTGCCCTCTTGGTTCTCGAGGATGAGCGCTACCCGGCTTTGTGTGGGCGAGACGGCGAAGGCCCGGACCCGCTGGTTGACGCCGACGTCGAGCCGAACGCTGTGCACGTTGCGGTTCCGGTCGATGGTGAAGAGGTGTTGCTTGCCCTCCGCGTCGTCGCCGAGAACCCAGACGCTGCCGAGCGCGAACTGGGGCGTGCTCATGTTGATCAGCCCGGTGTCCACCGGGGCGATGTCGCCGGCGATGGGCCCGATCGACAACTGCGAGCGGGTCTCGTCCAGTAGCGCGGCGGTGGTGCCGTCGATGGACACGGCCAGATCGCCCAGTGCGCGGGCGACACCCGGGAGTCGCTCGAAGACCGATGGCCCGGCGAGGCGACCGGCGATGCCGTAGCGGATGCCGAAGAGGTCCGACGTGGAGACGCGCGACAGCACTTGATAGCCCTGGAGGCCGGAAAGCTCCAGCACGCCGTTGGCGTTGGCACCGGGCAGGCTGAACGGGAGTCCGTTGGACGTCACCACGAGGCCGGCGACGCGGGGAACGGCCGTCAGCGACCACATCAGCTGGGCGCCGAGTCGCCGTCGGGCGTCGTCGTTCATGAGGGGGCTGAGGCCGGAGAAGTCCACCGTCACGACGCCGGCGCTATCCGTGGTGGCCCCGCCTTGGCCGAGGGTGACGCCATCGGGAATCTCGGATTCGACGGAGC
>DYZF01000246.1 GCA_020741375.1 Tessaracoccus flavescens | reverse complement strand
TGGTCCGCCACGGGAACAGTGCGCCTCGCTGCGACATGACGGCGGCTCGCTCACGCGCCTTCGGCAGCAGGTTGACTCGGAACCGGAGGGCATTGCGTGCGACGCGGGGAGAGGTGTAGATGAGGAACGGCACGAGGTAGATCTCGGTGTCCCAGAAGTAGTGCCCCTCGTAGCCAGAGCCGGAGACGCCCTTGGCCGCGATCCCAATCCCGTCGCTGCGCGCGGCGGCCTGCGCCAGTTGGAAGAGGCACCAGCGCACGGCCTGCTGGATCCCGGGCTGGCCCTCGATCTCGACATCGGTGTTGGCCCAGAACTCGTCCAGCCAGACGCGCTGCGCGTCGTAGTGCGTCGCGAAGCCGTGGTCGCGGACCCGGTCGAGCGTGCGGCGGCAACGGTCTGACAGTTCCAGACACGGCGTGCCGTGGGAGGTGTGGTAGGCCACCGCCTTGCGGACGACGATCGGTGCGCCCTCCTTGGCGTCGATGCGAAAGACCTGCTTGCCCAGATCGTCCTCGGTGGACACGATCGACTCGAACTCGTTGTCGGTGTCGATGTAGTGGTCAGCACCGACGGCGATGGTCATGCCCGAGCGTGCGGTCTGGTAGCCGAGCACCATGCGGTTGCCCTGATTCCAGTTGAGCTCAGGCATCAGCACCCGCCCGTTGAAGGTGCCGGCCCGACGCGGATCCCAGCCTTCCGCCGTCGACGCAGGTCGCTGGTAATCGCTGTAGCCGTCCTGGCGGTTGACGATCTGCGAGCTGACGACGATGGGGGCGCTGCCGCCCTCCAGCAGCGTGATCTGCAGCTCGAACAGGGCCAAGTGGCGGTCGGTGAAGGAGACCATGCGGGAGCTCTTGATCTCCACGCGCTTGCCGGCCGGCGTCCGCCACACCATCTCGCGGGTGAGGCGGCCGCTGCGGAAGTCCAACGCCCGCTCGAAGCGGTCGAGGTCGGCGAAGGACAGGTTGAGCGGCTCGTCGTCCACGTAGATCTTGAGCAGCTTGGTGTCGGGGACGTTGACGATGGTTTGGCCCGTTTGGGCGAAGCCGAACGCGGCCTCAGCATGCTTGATCGGCCACGTTTCGTGGAACCCGTTGATAAACGTCCCGTGGGCGTAGCTGACCCGCCCCTCCTCCGGGTTGCCGCGCATGCCGAGGTAGCCGTTGCCGACGGCGAACAGGGTTTCGGTGGTGCCGATGTCGCCCGCGTTGGGCTCGCACTCCACGAACCGCCACTCGTCGATCGGGAACCGGTTGCGGTTGAGCGGATCGCTCGCGATCTCACGGATCATCGCAGGAGCTCCTCGAGATCGGCGACGACGACATCCGCACCGGCCTCGGTGAGCGCGTCTCGTCCGGCCCCTCGGTCCACCCCGATGACCAGGCCGAACTCGCCGGCCGCCCCAGCTGCCACGCCCGACAGGGCGTCTTCCAACACGACGGAGGCCCGATGGTCGGCGCCCAGGGCGCGGGCCGCAAACTCGAACGTGTCCGGGGCGGGCTTGCCCGGGAGGCCGCGGTCGCGGGCGACGTTGCCGTCCACGACGACTGAGAACAACTCGCTCAGACCTGCAGCGCGCAGAACCGCCGGCGCGTTCTTCGACGACGACACCACCGCGAGCTTCTTGCCCATCTCGGCCAACCGCAGGATCAGACGCGTCGAGCCCGGGTAGGCCGCGACCCCATCACGCTCGATGATCTCGTTGAACGCGTCGTTCTTCCGGTTCCCCAATCCACAGACGGTCTCCGCCGACGGCGGATCGGAGGGATGGCCCTCGGGCAGCGAGATCCCGCGTGAGGCCAAGAAGTCGCGGACGCCGTCGTAGCGGGGTTTGCCGTCGACGTGGGCGAAATAATCGTCACCCGTGTAGGGACTGTGCCCGCCGCGACCGCTGAGATAGGCGTTGAACATCTCGCTCCACGCGGCCATGTGGACGTCGGCGGTGGGCGTGATCACGCCGTCGAGATCGAACAGGAACGCTTCAAATCGGGCCAGATCCATGCCAGCCACCCTATAGGCGAGCCTTCTGGCGTCGCTGGCATCGCGGGCACCAGTACAGGTTCCGGCCCTCGAGCGTCGCCGTGCGCACCTCCGTGCCGCAGACCAAGCACGGCTGGCCTGCGCGGCGGTAGACGTAGACCTCGCCGCCGTGGCGATCCACGCGGGGATCGCGCCCCTGAGCCTCGGGGCCGTGCTCGTCGCGAACCGTGTCGATCCGACCCTTGTCGACGGCGTAGTGCATCAACTCGACGAGGTCGTCCCAGATGATCTGCCACGTGGCGCGATCGATGACGCGGCCGGGCGTGTCAGGCCGCAGTCGGTGCCGGTAGAGCACCTCCGCACGGAAGATGTTGCCGACTCCGGCGGCGACTCGCTGATCCATCAGCAAAGCGGCGATGGACTTGCCGGAGCGCTTCAACCGGGCATAGCCCTTGTCGGGGTCGGCGTCAGAGCGAAGCGGATCCGGGCCGCTGGCTTCCGCGACTGCGTCCCGCTCGCCATCGGTGATGATCCGGCACCACTGCGGGCCGCGGAGATCCGCTGCGGTGACCCCGTCGTCGATGCGCATGCGCACCTGCCCCCAGGGGTCGTCGAGTGGTTCGAGGCGCAGTTTGCCGATCAATCCCAGATGGATGTGCACCACTTCACGGTTGGCGAAGTTGATGAACAGGTGCTTGCCGACGGCGTCCGCGTCGTCGAGCGCCATGCCGTTGAGCGAGGACGTGTCGAAGCGTCCCTGCGGAGACGTGACGCGCACGGGCTTGCCGCCGAACGTATCGGTCAGCGCATGGGCGAGGCGGTGGATGACATGACCCTCAGGCATGAGGCAAACGTACCCGGCCTAAGCTGGGGCCATGAGCGAGGACAGGCGCGAGTTCGGGCGCGACGGCGTCTCCGGTCTGGTGGACCGAGAACGTGCGCTGCGAGCCAAGCTGCTCCCCCGCCGGGAGCACGCGGCGTCGGAGCGCGTCAGCGGTTCTCGAACTGGGTCAGCAGATCGATCCGGCGCTGGTGACGCTCCTCGCCAGGAAACTCGGTAGTCAGGAACGTCTTCACGATCTCGTACGACTCCTCGAGCGACTGCATACGGCCGCCCAAAGCCACGACGTTGGCGTTGTTGTGTTCGCGGGCCAGCTGAGCGAGCTCCGTGTTATAGGCCAGAGCGGCGCGAACGCCCTTCACCTTGTTGGCTGCGATCTGCTCACCGTTGCCGGAGCCACCCAGCACGATGCCGAGCGAGCCCTCGTCCGCGACCACGGCTTCAGCTGCGGGGATGATCAGCGGCGGGTAGTCGTCGAGCGCGTCGTAGGTGTGGGCGCCGTGATCGACGACGTCGAAGCCGTCCTCCTTGAGGCGATCGACGAGGTAGTTCTTCAGCTCGAACGCGGCATGATCGGTGGCAATGTGAACTCGCATGGGCTCCACTATTCCACCCCCGCCGGGCCCTCGGCGAGGAGGGCGACGAAACCGGCCTCGTCGAGGATCCGTAGGCCGAGCTGCTCGGCCTTGTCCGCCTTGGATCCTGCGTTGGCGCCCACGACGACGTAATCGGTGTTCTTGCTGACGGAGCCGGCAGCCTTGCCGCCTCGCGAGATGATCGCTTCCTTCGCGCCGTCACGGGTGAACCCCTCGAGGCCGCCGGTCACCACGACGGTGAGCCCCTCAAGCGTGCGCGGGGTGGATTCGTCCACGTCGTCGGCCATCCGCACCCCGGCGGCGGCCCACGCGTCGAGGATGTCAACGTGCCAATCCACTTCGAACCAGGTGCGCACAGCCTCGGCGATCACCATCCCGACACCCTCCGCGGAGGCCAGCTCGTCGAGCGACGCGGCGCGGATGGCGTCCATGGAGCCGAACCGGGCGGCCAGCGATCTAGCAGCTGTGGGGCCGACGTGGCGGATCGACAGGGCGACGAGCACGCGCCACAGGGGCTGTTCCTTGACGGCCTCAAGGTTGGTGAGCAGCTTCTCGCCCACCGACGACAGCACTCGTCCGTCTCTCAGGCCCGTGGCCGGCGGTGACTCCAGCTCCGCCTTCTTGGCCGTCCGGGTGTAGAGATCCGTGTGCAGGAGATCGTCGGCGGTGATCGCGAACAGGCCACCTTCGTCGGTGAGGATCCCGCCGTCGAGCAGCGCGCCCGCGCCCTCCCAGCCGAGCGCCTCGATGTCTAGCGCACCCCGTGATGCCAAGCCGAACAGCCGCTCCCGCAGCTGACTGGGGCAGGAACGGGAGTTGGGGCAGCGGATGTCCTTGTCGCCCTCCTTCTCCGGCCTCAACTCGGTGCCGCACGACGGGCAGTGCGTGGGCATCACGAAGGCCCGCTCCGTGCCGTCGCGCAGCGCCACCATCGGCGCCAACACCTCCGGGATGACGTCGCCGGCCTTGCGCAGCACGACGGTGTCGCCGATCAGCACGCCCTTGCGCTCCACCTCGTATGCGTTGTGCAGCGTGGCCATCTCCACCGTCGAGCCACTGACGAACACCGGTTCCATGACGGCGAAGGGCGTCACCCGGCCCGTGCGGCCCACGTTGACCTGGATGTCGAGCAGCTTGGTGGTGACCTCCTCCGGCGGGTACTTGTACGCGATCGCCCAGCGCGGCGCCCTGGAGGTGCTGCCCAACCGATCCTGCTCGGCGAGGTTGTCCACCTTGATGACGATGCCGTCGATCTCGTGCTCGAGCCCATGGCGGTGTTCCCCGTAGTAGGCGACGAAATCTGCCACCTCCTTGGCGGATTCGACCACCTTGAACGTGTTCGACACCGGGAGACCCAAGCCGCGCAGCTGCTCGTAGGCCTCGCTCTGCGTGGAGAAGCTGGCGCCCTCGACGGCGCCGATGCCGTGCACCAGCATTCGCAGCGGCCGGGAGGCGCTGACGGCCGGGTTCTTCTGCCGCAGCGAGCCGGCGGCGGCGTTGCGCGGGTTGGCGAACGGGGCTTTGCCCGCCTCCACCAACGACGCGTTGAGGTCTGCGAAACCTTCCACGGGGAAGAACACCTCGCCGCGCACTTCGAGCACAGACGGCGCCTCGCCCGTCAGGCGCAACGGGACGCCGTCGATCGTGGCGACGTTGGGCGTGACATCCTCGCCGACGCGCCCGTCGCCTCGGGTGGCGGCCACCGTGAGCTTGCCGTCGAGATAGAGCAGGTTGACCGCCAAACCGTCGATCTTGAGCTCACACAGGTACTTCTCGGCGGGCGTGCGGGTGAGCCAGGCGGCGAGTTCGTCGTCGGAGAACACATTGTCCAGCGACAGCAGCCGACGGCGGTGCTCCACCGGATTGAAGTTGGTCTCCGTGGCGCGACCGACGTGTTGCGTCACCGAATCCGGGGTGACGAGCGACGGGTGCGCCTCCTCCAAGGCTTCGAGATCCTTGAGCGCCGCGTCGTACTCAGCATCCGACATCGTCGGCGACGCAGCGCCGTAGTAGGCGTCCTGCGCTTCGGTGAGCAGCTGGTTGAGTTCCGTCCAGCGACGGCGCAAATCGGGCGAGAGAACACCGCTCTCGGCGGGAGGCTGCTCAGTCATGAATCACATGTTTGCACACGCCACCGACAGCTTTCCTGAAGTGAACCTGAGGGAAGTCGGCAAATCTCCCCCATTCCCTTGTCAAGTCGTAGAACAATATCCTCTGATCACGGCGCAGCCACTGCGTCACCACGACTAGATTCGAGGTTCAGCCCCTATGGCTACGGCGAACATCACCCGCGACGAGGCAGCTGCCCGGTCGCAGATCATCCAGACAGAGGCCTACGAGGTCCTGGTCGATCTCACCGGGCGCGACGTCGACGACTCCGCCAAGCACTTCCTGTCGACGACGACGCTGCGGCTTTCCGCGACCGGCGGCGACACCTACCTCGACCTCATCGCCGACGAGGTGCGCCGCGCCAGCCTCGATGGTGAGGAGTTCGAGCCCGAGTTCGACGGCTACCGTCTGACGCTGCCCACCCTCACCGAGGGTGCCCATGAGGTGGTCGTCGAGGCCGTTTGCCGCTACTCCAACACCGGCGAGGGCCTCCACCGCTTCATCGATCCCGCGGATCAGAAGACCTACCTCTACACCCAGTTCGAGGCCGCGGACGCGCGTCGCATGTACGCCAACGCCGAGCAGCCGGACCAGAAGGCCACCTTCCAGCTGACCGTGCTGGCGCCGTCGCACTGGGTTGTGTTCACCAACGCACCCAGCGTGGAGCCCACCGACATCGGCGACGGCTTCGGCCGCTTCGAGCACGACGTCACCCCCGTCATGTCCACCTACATCACCGCCCTCGTGGCCGGTGAGTTCCACGTGGTGCGCGACGTCATCCAGTCCACCTCCGGCGACGTTCCCGCCTCCGTGGCGTGCCGCCAGTCGCTGGTGGAGCACTTGGACCACGCCCGCATTCTCACGACGACGCAGCGCGGCTTCGAGGTCTTCGAGGAGGCCTTCGGTGTTCCCTACGCGTTCGGCACCTACGACCAGATCTTCGTACCCGAGTTCAACGCGGGCGCGATGGAGAACGCGGGCTGTGTCACGTTCCGCGACGAGTACCTGTTCCGCTCCCGCGTGACCTCGCGCGAACTCGACGCGCGAGACAACACGATCCTGCACGAGCTCGCCCACATGTGGTTCGGCGACCTCGTCACCATGCGCTGGTGGGACGATCTGTGGCTCAACGAGTCCTTCGCCGAGTGGGCCTCCCACTTCGCCAACGACGAGATCGCCAAGAAGTACGACACCGGCGCCAACCCGTGGGCGTCCTTCTCCAACGAGCGCAAGGCCTGGGCCTATCTGCAGGACCAGATGACCACCACCCACCCCATCGCCGCGGACATGTCGGATCTGGAGAAGGTGGAGCAGAACTTCGACGGCATCACCTACGCCAAGGGCGCCTCCGTCCTGAAGCTGCTGGTCTCGTTCGTCGGGATCGACGCGTTCGTCGCCGGCGTCGGCGAGTACTTCAAGAAGCACGCCTTCGGCAACACGCAGCTCACTGATCTGCTAGTGGAGCTCGAAGCCGCCTCGGGCCGCGACCTGTCGTGGTTCTCCTCCGAGTGGCTGGAGACCTCGGGCGTCAACACCCTCGCCGCCGATTTCGACGTGGACGACGACGGCGAGTTCACCCGTTTCGAGATCGTTCAGACCGCGCACGAGGACTGGCCGACGCTGCGCACCCACCGCCTGGGCATCGGCCTGTACACGCTCACCGATTCCGGCGAGTTGGAGCGTCACCACACCGTCGAGGTGGATGTGACGGGCGAGCGCACCGAGGTACCGGAGCTGGTGGGCGTCCGCAAGGGCGACGTCGTCCTCGTCAACGACGGCGATCTCACTTACGCGAAGGTTCACCTGGATCAGCACTCCGCCGACACGCTGGTGGCGCACATCGGCGGCCTGGCAGACCCGCTTGCGCGCTCCGTCGCGAACACCGCCTTCTGGGAGATGACCCGCGACGGCGAGTTCCCGGCGCAGGAGTACAAGAAGCTCGTCATGGCCGGTATCCCGACCGAGACCGACATGGCCGCCGTGTCCACCCTGCTCGCGCAGGCGTCGAACGCCGCCCTGTCCTTCACCGCTCCCGAGCTGCGCGAGGATCTCAACAAGCGCCTCGTCGGCTCGCTCGCCAAACTACTGAAGGGTGCTGAGGCCGGCTCCGACAAGCAGGTCATCATCGCCAAGACGCTGATCAACACGGTGCGCTCCACCGAGGGCGTCGAGCTGATCAAGGGGTGGCTGAACGGCGAAGAGGTGCCGGCGGGGCTGGCGATCGACACCGGCATCCGCTGGGCGATCACCGCCGCACTGGCGAAGCTGGGCGTGTTCGGGCACGACGACATCGCCGCCGAACTGGAGCGCGACAACACCTCCGCCGGTGCCGAGCAGGCCGCCGGTGCTGCTGCCGCGATCCCGAACGACGAGTCCAAAGCCCAGGCCTGGGCACTGGCCACCGACAACCCGGATGTCCCCAACGAGACGCACCGCGCCATCGCGATGGGCTTCTGGCGGTACGGCCAGGAGGAGATCCTGGAGCCGTACTCGGCCGCCTACCTTGACCTGCTGGGCAAGATCTCGCGTCGCGAGGGCAGCTGGGCCAACCGCGGCTACGCGACGGTGGGCACCGCGCTGCGGTGGCTGTTCCCGACGCCGCTGGTGTCCGACTCGCTGGTCACGACGGTGCAGGCCTGGCTCGACGACAACGAGCCGTCCGAGCAGGTTCGCCGTTCGGTGACCGAACGCTTGGACGAGGCGAAGCGCGCGCTCAAGGCGCAGGAGCGCAGCCGCCAAGTGTGAGAGACAGCCTTCGGGCATAGCAAGAGGGGCGCACCGTCGTTGGTGCGCCCCTCTTGCTGTTTTGAAGTGTGGTTACTTGGAGTAGGTCTCGATTTCGGTGGTGGCCGGGGCCTGATCCTCGCGCTGCTTCCGGGCCAACTTCGGGCCGAACACCAGCAAGGTGACCAGCACGCCGAAGGCGATCGGGCCGACGATCATCAGAATCCACATGTACAGGTCTGACATGGGTGCCGGCTCGGGCCAGCCAGGAAGGACCTCAAGGGGCAGCAAGTTCATGGGCCGCATGCTACCGGACATGAGCAGGTTTCTCCGACCACGCACAGCATCCGGTAGATTCAGGCCGACCCTGGAGGTGCGATGAGCCGAACCGTGATGTCGGGCGACGAGATGACGTGGGCACTGACCCGCATGACGCACGAGATCCTTGAACGCAACCACGGCAGCGACGGCGTGGTGCTCTTGGGAATCCTCACCAGAGGCGCTCCCCTGGCAGACCGGATCGCCCACATCGCGGACGCGCAGGGCCACAAGCTCGCCGTCGGCCATCTCGACATCACGATGTACCGCGACGATCTGCGCGCCAACCCCACCCGCCCCGTCGGCCGCACCACGCTGCCGGGAGAGATCGACGGCAAGGTCGTCGTGCTCGTCGACGACGTGCTGTACTCCGGCCGCACCGTGCAGGCCGCACTGCACGCTCTGGCCGACTTCGGTCGCCCCAGCGCCATCCAACTCGTCGCGTTGGTGGATCGCGGACTGAGGGAGCTACCGATTCAGGCAGACATCGTCGGCAAGTTCCTCCCCACTGCCAAGGACGAGCGCGTCCGCGTCGAGGTGCAGGAGCACGACGGCCAAGATCTCGTGACCATCGAACGGAGCGATTCGTGAAGCATCTGCTCAGCATCAACGACCTCACGTTCGACGATGCGATGTCCATCCTGACCACGGCCGAGGAGATGCACGACGTGCAGTCGCGGCCCGTGAAGAAGCTGCCGGCGCTGCGTGGCCGCACCGTCGTCAACCTCTTCTTCGAGGATTCCACCCGCACCCGCTCGTCGTTCGAGTTGGCGGCCAAGTGGCTCTCCGCGGACGCGATCAACGTGTCGGCCAAGGGCTCGTCGGTGAGCAAGGGCGAATCCATGCGCGACACCCTCATGACGCTTGACGCGATGGGCGTCGATGCCAT
>DYZF01000245.1 GCA_020741375.1 Tessaracoccus flavescens | reverse complement strand
CATCGTGGCCACCCAGATGCTGGAATCCATGATCACCAACCCGCGCCCCACCCGCGCTGAGGCATCCGACGTCGCCAACGCCATCCTCGACGGCGCCGACGCGGTCATGCTCTCGGGCGAGACCTCCGTGGGTGATTTCCCCGTGGAAACCGTCTCCACCATGGCTCGCATCGTCGAGAAGACCGAGCGCGAGGGCCACGCCCAGATCAACATCATCGACTGGGACCCGCACACCACGGGCGGCATCCTCGCCAAGGCTGCGGCCGAGGTCGCCGAGCGCATCGGCGCCCGCTACCTCGTCGCGTTCACCAAGTCCGGTGACACGGGCCGTCGTCTGTCGCGTCTGCGTTCGCCCATCCCGATGCTTGTGTTCTCCCCGGAGAAGTCCACGCGCCAAACCATGACCCTGTCGTGGGGTGTGGACACCCAAGTGACGCCCGAGTTCTCGGATCAGGAAGAGGTTGTCTCCGCCGTCGACCAGCACCTGCGTGAGCGGGGCATGATCGAGGTTGGCGAGCGCATCGTGATGCTGTCGGGTTCCCCGATGGGTATCCCGGGCAAGACCAACAACCTGCGCGTGCACAAGGTGAAGGAACTGGGCGAGAACCAGTGATCCGCAGCTAGGACAAACAGCGAAGGGGAGCCGATTGGCTCCCCTTTGTTGTGCCCAGGAGGGGAGTCGAACCCCTACGGCCTTGCGGCCAGACGGGTTTGAGCCGTCCGCGTATACCATTCCGCCACCTGGGCCGGGCGGATCAATAATGCCACATGTTGCGCAGAGTGCTCACCGGGGGCGCATCCATTGCCCCATGGGGGTACACTTCCGACGTAGGTCCGACCAGTGAAGCTCGCCTCCCGACGGCGAGGGAAAAGTGCCCAAGATGAACAAGAAGCCCACCGTCGTTGTTGCGGAGGATGAGGCCCTCATTCGCCTCGATCTCGTTGAGTTGCTCACCGAGGAAGGCTACGAGGTTGTCGGCGAGGCTGCAGACGGCGAAGAGGCCGTCAAGATGGCGCGCGAACTGGAGCCGGATCTGGTCATCATGGACGTGAAGATGCCCAAGATGGACGGCATCACCGCCGCTGAAATCATCGCCGAGGAGCGCATCGCGCCCATCGTCATGTTGACGGCGTTCAGCCAGCGTGATCTGGTGGAGCGCGCCCGCGACGCCGGCGCCATGGCTTACGTCGTCAAGCCGTTCGGCGCTTCCGACGTCGTCCCCGCCATCGAGATCGCCATGGGCCGGTTCCAGGAGATCACCGCGATCGAGGACGAGCTCGCCAACCTCGAGGAGCGGTTCGAATCGCGCAAGATCATTGATCAGGCCAAGGGCATTCTGCAGGAGGATCTGGGGCTCAGCGAGGCCGAGGCCTTCCGCTGGATCCAGAAGACCGCCATGGACATGCGCAAGTCGATGCGTGGCGTCGCCGAGGGCGTCATCAGCCACAAGAAGAAGTAACACCTGTCCACCATCTCGGCCGACGTCGTCGTCATCGGCGCCGGCCAAGCCGGGTTGGTCGCCGCCTACGAACTGGCCCGTCGCGGATACACGCCGGGTGACAGGCTCCTCGTCCTCGACAGCAACGACGGCCCCGGAGGCGCGTGGCGCCACCGGTGGGATTCACTCACGCTCGGAAAAGCCCACGGCATCGCTGATCTGCCCGGCATGAAGCTCGGCACACCGGACCCCACGGTCCCAGCCTCCGTGGTCGTTGCCGACTACTACGGCCGCTACGAGGACGAGTTCGGGTTGAAGGTGCTGCGTCCGGTGACGGTGGGCGCCGTTCACGATGCCGGGGGAGGGGTCTCGATCGACGCCGTCGGCCCCGACGGCCCGCTGACCATCTCGGCGCGGGTGGTCGTCAACGCCACCGGCACGTGGACCAACCCGTTCGTGCCCTTCATCCCCGGGGCCGACCGGTTCCGCGGCACGCAGCTGCGCACCGTCGACTACGTGCGGCCCGAGGATTTCGACGGCGAACGGGTCCTCGTGGTGGGCGGCGGTCTGAGCGCGGTGCAGTTCCTGCTGCCCATCTCCCGCTTCGCCGCGAGCACCACGTGGGCCACGCGCCGCCCGCCCAACTTCACCGACATGCCGTTCTTCGCCGAGTGGGGCATCGCCGTCGAGAAGGCGGTCAAGGAGCGCACCACCGCCGGGTTGGCGCCCGCGTCCGTCGTGCGCACCACGGGAATCCCGCTGTGGCCGGACTACGTCGCTGGCGTGCGCGACGGGGTCCTCGTGTCTCGGGGCATGGTCTCGTCGTTCGGAGCCCGGTCGGCACGGTTCGACGGACGCGACGGCGCCTTCGCGCATGGCTCCGAGGGGCTCGGGCCATCCGCCTCAGACCACCTCGTACTGGCGGAATCGTGGCAGCCGTTCGACGAGCCCACCGAGATCGAGATCGACACCGTGCTGTGGGCCACGGGATTCCGCGCCGCCCTTGCTCATCTGGCGCCGCTGAAGCTGCGCGAGCCGGGCGGCGGCATCACGATGGCCGACGAGGTCAGCGTCGCCAAGGACGACCGGATCTACTTGGTCGGCTACGGCTCGTCGGTGTCCACGACGGGGGCCACTCGGGCAGGCCGAGCCGCCGGGCGTGCCGCCGCGCGCCGACTGGCCCGCTAGCGATTCCTCCGGGCGTCGATCATGTGGCAGGTCAGCCTGCCGGTTGCGGTCAGATGACCGTCGTCGTCCACCAGTTCCACCGCGTAGATCGCCACGTTGCCGCCCAGCTTCACGGCCGTT
>DYZF01000244.1 GCA_020741375.1 Tessaracoccus flavescens | reverse complement strand
ATGATCGAGATCTGCGGCACGGCGCCCGAGAGGAGGACATTGGCGTAGAAGACCTTGCCGTAGCCGGACAGCGAATCGATGCCTTCCTGGACGCGGGCGCCGCCCGAATCGTTGATGAAGACGAACGGGGTGCCGGTCTGCAGCGAGGCTTCGAGCGCCTCGGTGACCTTGATCGAGTGGGCCTCGCCCGCGGAGCCACCCATGACGGTGAAATCCTGCGACGCAATGTGCACGGGGCGGCCGAGCACATAGCCCGAGCCCGTGACGACGCCGTCGGCCGGCATGTCGGCCTTGTCCATCCCGAAGGTGGTGGTGCGGTTGCGACGGAAGGCGCCGGTCTCCTGGAAGGAGCCCTCGTCGACGAGCGCGGAGACGCGGTCGCGGGCGGTCATCTTGCCCTTGGCGCGCTGCTTCTCCAGCTTGTCCTCACCACCGCCGGCTTCAACCTTGGCGCGGCGTTCCTCGAGCTGAGCGAGGCGCTCAGCCATGGTGTGTTCCTTAGCCATTGTTCTCCTTAGGCGGGCTCGACGGCGACGCTGTGCTCGCGGCCGGCGATCGTGACGTTGTACTTGACGGGGCCGGTGATGCCGGGGCGCTCGCCCCCACCGGCGGCGGCTGCGGCCTCGGCCTTCAGCTGCGCAGGGGTCTTCGCGACGCTCTTCGGACCCTCGGCGCGGGTCTGGAAGAACTTCGGCGCGACACCCGGGAACATGGCGTTGGTGAGGACGTCCTCTTCCGAGCCGTCGAAGCCTTCGAGCTTCGATGCGGCGGCTTCCAGCTCTTCCCATTCGGGCTTGAGGTGGTCTGCCGGGCGGTCGGTGATGGGTTCCTTTTTCGCCTGCGTCTGAGCCATCTCGATGACCTCGGGATTGCGCTCACCGAGGCATTCGCCGTAGTAGCCCAGCATGAGGTCGGCGAACTCACCGGTCATGACCTTGTAGCGACCCATGAGGACGTTGAACACGGCCTGAGTGCCGACGATCTGCGACGACGGGGTCACCAGCGGCGGGTGGCCGGCATCGGCCTTCACGCGAGGAACTTCCTCCATGACCTCACGGATGCGGTCTCCCGCGCCCTGAGCCTTGAGCTGCGACTCCATGTTGGAGAGCATGCCGCCGGGGATCTGGGAGGAGAAGATGTCGGTGTCGACGAGGGTGGCCGATTCGAACTCCTTGTACTTCGGCCGGATCTCGGCGAAGTGGTCGCGGATCTTAAGGAGGCGATCCATGTCGAGGCCCGTGGTGTACTCGGTGCCCTCGAGCATCGCGACGAGCGACTCGGTGGGGTTGTGGCCGGGGCCGAGCGACATGGAGGAGATTGCGGTGTCGACGACGTCGGCGCCGGCCTCGATGGCCTTCATGAGCGACACCAGCGTGACGCCGGTGGTCGAGTGGCAGTGCACGTTGATCTGCACGTCACCGTAGGTGTCCTTGATGCCCTTGACGATGTCGTACGCAGGCTGGGGCTGGAGCAGGGCGGCCATGTCCTTCAGAGCGATGGACTCGGCGCCCATGTCGAGAAGCTGGCCGGCGAGCTTGATGTAGCCCTCAACGGTATGGACCGGGGAGATGGTGTAGCAAATGGTGCCCTGAGCGTGCTTGCCGACGGCCTTGACCGCCTGCATTGCGCGGGCCATGTTGCGGGGGTCGTTGAGCGCGTCGAACACGCGGAAAACGTCCATGCCGTTCTCCGCCGACTTCTCGACGAACTTCTCAACCACCATGTCTTCGTAGTGGCGGTAGCCAAGGAGGTTCTGCCCACGCAGCAGCATCTGCAGCCGCGAGTTGGGCATCAGTTCACGGAAGGTACGCAGCCGCTTCCAGGGGTCTTCATTGAGGAATCGGATGCAGGAGTCAAACGTCGCGCCGCCCCAACACTCGACTGACCAGTAGCCAGCCTGATCGATGTCCTCGCACGCAGCAACCATGTCTTCCATGGCCATGCGGGTTGCCATCAAACTCTGATGCGCGTCCCGAAGCACTAGCTCGGTAACGCCGATCTTTCGCGCAGTCATGTGGTCCATCCAACCATGCCGATCGGTCTCGCTTGAGGGGACCCCTGAGAAAGTCTGGGGAGCCCCGGCGGCTACGATGGATCCCAAATTCCGCGGGCGCCGCTGAGCCCCGACCAAGCGGCAACACCGTCGTGACGGTGATTCAGGAAGAAGTGCGACATGTCCCGCGAACTGATCACCCATCCTTGCCAAGGCAAGTGCCATTGGGTGCCCACTGAACTGGAGATCGACGACCGCGCCGTGTTTTCGTGCGAAGGCTGTGGATCCGAGTGGACGTCGGCGCAAAGGTGGACGCCACAGGAGGCCGACGGCGCCGTGTCGCCTGAGGTCGCGGCGGAACGCTCCGCTCACCCCGTCGCCTGAGTGGAGAAAGCAAAACGGGACCACCCCGAAGGATGATCCCGTCTGCCGTGGTTACAGGTAGACCGTCAGCGGTGATCTCGCGTCAGGTCGTCCTTGATGTCTTCAACCTTGTCGGCGAAGGAGCCCTTGTGGTCTGCGGCGCGCTCATCGACGCGATCACGCACGTCGTTCACGACCTCTTCTGCATTGGCTTCGATGCGATCCTGCTGGCCATCGCGGCGCAGTTCGTCGTTACCAACCAGATCGCCCAGGCCTTCCTTGGCCTTACCGATCGTTTCCTTGATCTCTTCTCCAAAACCCATGTGCGCCTCCTAAATGGTTGATGGCTAGGGAACTGCAACGATAATCGCGAATCCGCGTCACACAAGGGGAAACGCAAAATTCCACCCGTGACCACCCGCGAGCCCTACAGTCGGACTCATGGCTAATGCACTTGCTGACAACCACCGCGGCCTCGCCGCCCACTTCGCCGAACTCGCCGCCGGCGTCACCGATTGGGACGCCCCCACCCCCGTCAAGGAGTGGAAGGCCCGCGACATCGTCAACCACCTCGCCACCTGGCTTCCCGGGATGCTGGGCGGCATGGGCGTCGAGCTTCCCACCGTCGAAATCAACGACGACCCCACCGTCACCTGGGCGGAACACACCGCCAACGTGCAGGCCCTCGTCGACGATCAGGAGCAGCTGGACCGCGTCGTCCAGACCCACCAGGGCGAACAGCCGCTCTCGGCCGTGCTGGAGCAGTTCTACCTGCCCGACATTTTCATGCACAGCTGGGACCTCGCCAAGGCCTCCGGCCAGGACGCCGGCTTGGACGACGGCGTCACCGCGGCCATGGTTGAGGGTATGACCCCCATGGCCGACACGCTTCGCGAATCCGGACAGTTCGGCGATCCGCAGATCCTCGACGATTCATACAGCATTGAGGACCGTCTGATCGCGCTCATCGGCCGCGACCCGCACTGGAGCCGCGACGCCTGATTGCGCCGTCGCGCACGATCACAAAAGTCCGGGCCACCTCATACGTGGCCCGGACTTCCACGTAGATATCTACTCCCCTGCCCGCGGGACGCACTGCACCGACACGCCGCAGTTCACCCACTGTCCATTCAAAGTTCTTGTCAATTCCGACACGCCGCTGCGACTGGGGTCTTTGAAGAACTTTCCCGAAACTCCTTGCTTGCCCCGATGAACAGGAGTAGACATTGCCTACGCACTTCCCACAAGGAAGAGCGGAGGACTAACCAAACCGATGTCCATCTCTGCGGTGACAAGCCGCGGAACTCGCAAGCGGCGAGTGAACATCACGGCGGACTGGTCCTCGACGGAAGGGTCGCTTCCCCTTCGTCACAACTGAGTTGGGTGCATTGTCGGACCCATCACCAGCGGAGAAATCCGCGGGCTGTCGAGACGAGACAGCGGAGCCGAGAAAACCCAACTTGACCTGGCGGGTCGTCCCCAAGAGGTCAACCGGATGGAAGGGTCCCCCTTCCTCAATCCCGGGGCTGCGGCTCGCGGGGCTCGCCAAGCGAGGCGGGTTGAGGAATACAAGGACGTCCACCCAGATCCGCGACAAGTCGCTTCTTTCGCAGATCACCCTTTGAGGGCCCGAGCAACTCATACCTGCTCGGGCCCTCTCCCTTTGCCGCTGACTACGCGCGAAATACACCGCTCCGATCGCGCCTCAGCCCACCGGCCTACCCGCGGCCGCGGGCGCTCCGCCCAGCGACCGTCAAGACGCCCGGGAGCACCGTTCTGAAGTCGCAGCCGATCCGTACAGCAGACGACCGGAGCCCAATGGCCCTAAAACCCCGCCGGACATAGCGTTCAGCCATGCTCAGAGCTCGCGCCACCGGTACCGCCCGCACATGGCTCCCCCGTCTCCGCGGCACGGCCGCCGGCAAGCCCCGATTCACCGGGTTGGATGCGGCGCGTGGGCTGGCGGTGCTGGGCATGGTCGTCGCTCACACCGCCGTGCTCGGGCTCTGGGACGAGTCACCGACGGCATACCTCGGCTTCGTGCACGGACGCTCGTCGATCCTGTTCGCGATGATCGCAGGCATCTCGCTCGCCCTGATGTCCGGGGGCAGCTGGATCTGGCGGGCCCGGCGCTGACCGCCGCCCGTCGCGGATCGCCTGGCCGGCCGCCAGCACGCATCGGCTAGCCTCGAGGCATGCCCCAGCTCAAGGTCCTCCTCCCAGATTCCATCAAGCTGAACCCGGCGCTGCCCGACGGCGCCACCGCGGTCACTTACGCCGCGATGGAGCCGGTACCGGAGGAGCATCGCGACGCCGACGTGTTGGTTGTGTGGGGTAACCGGTGGCGAGACCTGCGCCAGACGGCGCCGTCGTTCACCAACCTCAAGCTGGTGCAGGCGCTCATGGCCGGCCCCGACGCGCTCCTCACCATGGATTTCTCCCCAAGTGTGACGATGTGCAACGGCGTCGGTTTGCATGATCAGACCGTGTCCGAGCATGCCTTGGCGATGCTGCTGACGATGGTTCGCCGTCTGCCCGCCTCGGCAGAGGCGCAGCGCGACCATCGCTGGGCCAACGAACTCGGCGGCAATCAGGAACTCCACCCCGACGGCCCCGTCACCACCCTCCTCGGCGCCCGGGTGCTGATCTGGGGCTTCGGGTCCATCGGCACCACGCTCGCGCCGATGCTGCGGGGCTTGGGCGCCACCGTCACTGGCGTGGCCCGCTCAGCCGGCGAGCGCAAGGGATTCCCGGTCATCACCGACGACACCCTCGCCGATGAGCTCGGCCGCACCGACGCCCTCATCATGATCCTGCCCGCGGGCGACGACACCGCGGACGCCCTCAACGCGGAGCGGCTCGGTCAGCTGAAGCAGGGCGCCTACGTGGTCAACGTGGGTCGCGGCAACTCCGTCGACGAGGCGGCCCTGCTGGAGGCGTTGCAGAGCGGGCAGCTCGGCGGCGCGGCACTGGACGTGTTCAAGAAGGAGCCGCTCCCCGAGGATTCGCCCCTGTGGGACGCACCGAATGTGCTGATCACTCCGCATGGAGCGGGCGGACGCCCCGTCGAGGCCGACGAGTTGATCGAGCACAACGTGGCGGCGCTCATCGAGGGCGGCGAGCTGCGCAACGTCTTCCGAGAGGGCGCCTAAGCCAACACGATCCCCGCGAACGTCACGATCGCGACGAGGATCCCCACAACTGCTGGCCCGGGAACCTTCCTCGAGCGCAGCGTCGAACTCGCGAACAGCGCTCGCGGAGGGGCAATAGCGTCGCCGTCGCCCTCTCCACGCCCGTCATGGAAGCTGTCGGGTGGCAATCACATCGCGGTACCACAGCGCACTGTCTTTGAGTGTGCGCCGCATAGTCTCGTAGTCGACGTGAATGATTCCGAACCGCTTCGAGTAGCCGTGTGCCCATTCGTAGTTGTCGAACAGCGACCAGAGTTGGTAACCACGAACGTCGGCCCCCTTCTCCATGGCGCGTTTCACCGCGACGAGGTGTCGATGGACATAGTCAATTCGCTGGTCATCGTGCACGGCACCGTCGATGAGCTCGTCAGGGAAGGCCGCACCGTTCTCGGTGATCATCAGCGGCTGGTTGGGGAACTCGGCGTGGAGATCGAGCAGTAGCTTCTCCAACCCATCTGGCGCGATGTTCCAGCCCATCGCGGTGTAGGGGCCTTCCTGCTGGACAAACTCCACCATGTCCGATCCCGGCCACGGCGAGCCCCCATGGCTCTGGTGCCCGTCATTGCGAGCGACGTCACCGCTCCCATCCCACATCCGGACTGTGACGGTGCTGTAGTAGTTCACACCCAAGATGTCGATCGGCTGGTTCGCCGCTTCAAGATCCCCGTCCTGCACGAACGCCCAGTCCGTCACGCCTGCAGTATCGGCAACCAGACCTGGATCAAGCTCACCCCGCAGCATCGGCCACGTGAACGCCCTGTTGGCGAGCGCCTCGATCCGGCGGACAGCTTCGCCAGAGCCTTCATCGGCTGGACGAACAGCGTGCAGGTTATGCGTGACGGAATAGGCAGCCTGCTGTCCGGAGACTGCACGGAGTGCTTGGACACCCAGCCCGTGAGCCAAGTTGAGGTGATGAACCGCGGCCAAAGCGTCGGCGCCGCTCTGCCGGCCTGGCGCGTGCACTCCGGAGCCGTATCCAAGGTAAGCCGCGCACCACGGCTCGTTGAGCGTGGTCCACACCGAAACCCGGTCGCCGAAGGCCTTTCCGACCGCGTCTGCATAGTCAGCGAACCGCAGGGCGGTCTCACGGACCGGCCAGCCTCCGGCGTCTTCGAGAACCTGCGGCAGGTCCCAGTGATACAACGTGGCAACCGGCTTGATTCCTCTAGCAAGAAGGCCGTCGATGAGACGGTTATAGAAGTCGACACCGGCCTGATTAACCGGTCCGCTCCCGGTGGGTTGGATACGCGGCCATGCGATGGAGAAGCGATAGGAGTCGAGCCCCAGAGCAGACATGAGGTCAAGATCCTCTTCCAACCGGTGATAGTGGTCGATTGCCACGTCTCCGGTATCGCCGTCTCTCGTCTTCCCCGGGGTCTTGCTGAAGGTGTCCCAGATGCTCGGACCACGGCCCCCCTCATCGAAGGCTCCTTCGACTTGGTACGACGCCGTCGCTGAGCCGAACAAGAAGTTCGAGGGGAACTTCACGCCAGTATTTCTGTAGTCAGATGTAGTCATTGGTGTGTCTCCTTCTCACTTCCAGGCCACGACGGCCACGCCGTCGCGTGCCTCGGCGACGACGTCGCCAACCTTGAGCGACCAGCCAGCGTCGGTTGAGCAGGCCCGGATGCCTTCGCCATCGGCTGAAACCTCGACGGCCACTGCGCTGCCGTCAGGCCGTGGGATCGTCACGGTGCGGCTGGTCCCGACCTCGAATTCGTAGGCTTCCAACACAACGCCGTCGGCCCAGTCGTAGTCCGGGCGATCGTCGACAGCCCCTCTCGGCAGCACGGATCCGGGGCGGACCAAGAGCGGCAGGGAGTCGAAACCGTGAACCTCGGTGAACCACCCCGGCCCTTCTACCACTGCATCGTCAAGGAGCTTCGTCCATCGCCCCTTGGGCACGTAATAAGTGACCTCTCCATCCTCCGTGAACACGGGAGCCACGAGAAGTTGATCGCCAAGCATGTACTGGAGATCAAGCCCCACCGCGCTCGGATCCTCTGGGAACTCCAGGAGCATCGGACGCACGACGGGGAGCCCTTCCCGATGGGCCAGCTCGCCTAGCTGCCCGATGTAAGGCATCAACGACAGCTTCAGTTTGGTGAATTTACGGGCAACATCGACGGCTTCCTCGTCGAACGCCCACGGAACCCGATAGGAGTCGGAGCCGTGTAGGCGACTGTGCGAACTCAGAAGGCCAAACGCGAGCCAGCGCTTGAACACCTTGGCGTCCGGAACTCCCTCAAAGCCGCCGATGTCGTGGCTCCAATACCCAAAGCCGGACAGAGCCAGACTCAGCCCGCCGCGAAGCGATTCCGCCATCGCTGAAAAGGTGGACTCACAATCTCCGCCCCAGTGAACCGGAAACTGTTGCCCGCCGACGGTCGCGGAACGCGCGAACAGCACAGCCTCCCCCTCGCCACGCTCCTCTACGAGGAGATCGAAGACCGCCTTGTTGTAGAGGTGGGTGTAGTAGTTGTGCATCAACTGCGGGTCGGAGCCGTCGTGCCAGACGACGTCGGTGGGAATTCGTTCGCCAAAATCTGTCTTGAAACAATCGATTCCTTGGCCGAGCACACCGCGCAGCTTCCCGACGTACCACTCGACGGCGGCCGAGTTGGTGAAGTCGACCAAGGCCATGCCCGCCTGCCACATGTCCCACTGCCATACGGAGCCGTCCGGACGACGGACGAAGTAACCACCCTCAACGCCCTCGTCAAACATGGCCGAACGGCGCGCGATGTAAGGATTGATCCAGGCGGACAACTTGAGCCCACGCTGACGTAGCCGCGCGAGCATGCCTTCAGGGTCCGGGAACGTGGCCGGATCCCATGTGAAATCGCTCCAGTGGAATCCGCGCATCCAGAAACAGTCGAAGTGGAAGACCGACAAAGGCAGGTCACGCTCGGCCATCCCCTCTACGAAGGAGGTCACGGTGGCCTCGTCATAGTTCGTGGTGAAGCTCGTCGACAACCACAGGCCGTAGGACCAGGCCGGGACACGGGCCGGTCGCCCCGTCAGGGCTGTGTAGCGTCTGAGCACATCCGCAGGGGTAGGCCCGTCGATGACGAGATAGCGGAGTTTCTGCCCCGGCACGCTGAACTGGGCGCGCGATGCGAACTCGCTGGCCAGTTCGAACGACACCCGATCGGGGCTGTCGACGAGAACACCGTACCCACGACTGCTGAGGTAAAAAGGAACGTTCTTGTAGGCCTGCTCGGACGATGTTCCGCCGTCGGACATCCAGATGTCGACGGTCTGCCCGTTCTTGACGAAGGGCCCAAATCGCTCGCCCAGACCGAACAGCTTCTCCCCCGGGGCGATCGCCAGCTGCTCACGGACGAAGTGCTCACCGTCCGCGTTGGTGATGGCGGCGGGTGCGCGACCGGTCGAGGACGTGAGGTGCCGACTCT
The DNA here is from genome assembly GCA_020741375.1 of Tessaracoccus flavescens. GTDB lineage: Bacteria > Actinomycetota > Actinomycetes > Propionibacteriales > Propionibacteriaceae > Arachnia > Arachnia flavescens_A. Next base: position 15,053 of record DYZF01000244.1, on the reverse strand, counting down.
CGCCGTCGAAGGACAAGCCCCACGGCGCCTGCTTGTTGAGCGTTGCCGTCAACGAGCCACTCGTGAGGCGATACACGTCACCGTCCTCGACGATCTCCACCGAGGCGTCTCCGCGGAGGTCGAATCTCGGCCCGGCATCGAGCTGAGTCCAGTGTTCGATGGTGACGCCGATGACACCCTCGGCCGGAGAATCAACAGTGATCGTCAACTGCGGGCAGTTCAGGGTGTCTCCGCGCGTCTCGATCACCGCGGTCGGCGCATGTGCGGTCAACGTTGAGTCGGTGGCCACCACCTCATCCACATGGCGCGGGTAGAGCGCCTTGTGGCCGGGCCGAAGCATCCAATAGCCATCGGTGAACTTCATCGGGATTCCTCTCTGAGCACTGCCGACGCACCAGCGGCTAGCTGGTAGGAGCCGGAGGCGGGCTGGTTGGTGAGCAGGTCAACCACAGGGTTGACGAGCTCAAGTTGAAGTGGCGTTTCGCTGTTGTTAAAGGCGAAGGTCAATGGGCCGCGGCGAAGGATCTCAGCACCCCGGGTTGAGGAGATCGGTCCGAGGTCGGGCGCGAGACCGGCCTTCTGCGCGCAGTCGAGGAGAATGGAAGCAAGCACCTCGGCGGGCGGATCACAGCTGAGGTAGGTCAACCCCTCCGACGACACCACTGCTGGGCCGAGGTCTGAGTGCTCGTAGGTTGCGAGCACCACGGCATCGCCGACGCTGAGCTGTTCAGCCCACCCTCCGACGTGGAATGAACCATGGCGGTCGCTGGAGATCTCGACGCCGCCCTCTGGCAGTGGCCACCACTGGTGCACCTCCGCTCCCAGTAGATCGGTAAGCCCGGCTGGCGTTGGGCCAGGCAACAGGGCTGTGTGCTCGTCAACGACCCCCGAGAAGGGGCCAAGCACGAGTTGGTCACCGCGCTCAACGACTGCCCGGAACTGCCCCAAAGCCTCGGGACGCAGCAGGTGCTGTGACGGCGCCACCACGAGGTGATAGCCCGACAGATCCTCCGTGGACGACACGACATCCACGAGGAATCCTGCCTCCCAGAAGGGGCGATACCACTCCTGCACCCTTTCTAGAACACGTAGGCGGCGGTCCGGGACACTCGGTTCCTCCGCTGCCCACATGGACTCCCAGTCGAAAATCAGGGCAATGTCCCCACGCCGATGCTCCCCCTGGAGTTGCCCAAGGGCCCGCAAGTCCGCTCCCAACTTGCGCACCTCCTGATGAAGGCGGGTTCCGGGGCCGGCGTTGGTCAACATCGCCGAGTGGAACCGCTCCGAGCCGGACTTCGACTGCCTCCATTGAAAGCTCAGAACCCCATCGGCCCCGTGCGCGACGGCGCGCAGAACATCACGGCGCCGGTGCGCGTCGGTCTTGGGGGTGTTGAAGTGGCGGAAGTTCACCGCCCCCATGGCCTGCTCCATCATCAGCCACGGCTTGTGTCCCAAGCTACGCATCAGGTCGTGGACAAGAGCAGTGTGATGGGGTTGCTGCGAATCGGCGGGATCGCCGTAGTGATCGTCCGCCACGACGTCGACGTGCGCCTCCCAGGACTTGTAGTCGACGAGGTCGAAGAAGCCCATGAAATTGGTCGTGATAGGGCGATCCCCGACCAACGGGCGCAGGCTGTCGCGTTGATCGAGGTAACAGTCGAGCAGGAGATCGGATGCGAAACGTCGGTGATCGATGTACTGCGCAGGGTTGATGAGATACGGAGCCACCCGGGGAAGGTCCACTTCAGCCCAAGCGGAGTAGCGCTGGCTCCAGAAAGCAGTCCCCCACGCGTCGTTGAGCGCAGCGATGCTCTCGTATCGCTTCTGCAACCACCCACGGAAGGCCGCGCCACACATCTCGCAGAAGCAGTATTGGCCGTATTCGTTCCCGACGTGCCACATGGCTACGTTGGGATACGTATCGAACTCCGCCCCGAGCCGCCGGGCCACTTCACGGGCTCGGTCTCGATAGGCCGGAGCGCTGGGGCAGAAGTGATTGCGTGAGCCGTGGCTGTAGCGGATCCCCTCGCGCGTCGTGGCCCGAACAGTTGGCTCTGCCAATCCCAGCCATGGCGGTGGGGATGCCGAGGGAGTGGCCATGTCCACCGCAATCCCCGCCCCGGCGAGCTTGTCGACGATGTCATGGAGCCACTCCGTACGCCAGGCATCTTCACTGGGCTGAATCGTTGCCCACGAGAACACTCCCAAGGTGACGATGTTCACGCCTGCCTCAGCCATGAGGTTGATGTCCTCATCCCACACTTCGCGCGGCCATTGCTCAGGGTTGTAGTCGCCACCGTAGAGCAGCCCCTTCTGTTCGATCACAAACAGACCTTCTTTCGAGGTACGGCGCCAATCATCGAAGCGCTTGCGCGATGACGCAGTGTCGCGCGACACTGGGGCGAGCGCCGCTGTCGCGTTGCGGCGAGAGAGGCAAGGGCCCCATGGCAGGCATCCAGGACGTCGCGCGTATAGCCGGAGTTTCGCAATCCACAGTGAGTTACGTGTTGAGCGGCCGACGCCCCATTTCGGACGCCACTCGCAAGAAAGTGCTCGCAGCGATCGAGGCGCTCGACTATCACCCGCACGCGGGCGCGCGGGCGCTGGCTTCGTCCAGAACACACATCATCGGGCTCGGCGTGCCGATGCGAGCCGGCGTCGACGTCAACGTCATCATGCAGTTCGTGGCAGGGATAGCCACACGAGCCAGGCACTACGATCTCGACGTGCTGCTCGTCACCGAGCGTGAGGTTGGTGGCATCGAATCCATCTCGCGGCGCTCGATGGCCGACGGCTTCATCGTCATGGACGTCGAGTCGCAGGACGCCAGAATCGAATCGCTTGCACGCCTCAAGCAGCCCTCGGTACTCATCGGCATGCCGGACGATCCGGGGTCGGCCAGTTGTATCGATTTCGACTTCGAACTCGCCGGCACCATGGCGGTTCGCCAACTCGCAACAGAGGGACACACCTCCCTCGCGCTGATCGGCGCAGCACCGGAGGTATACGCCCGTGGAACGTCCTACGCCATTCGGTTTGCAGCTGGCGTTGAGCGCGAAGCGAATCGCCGGGGCGTCACCGCCGCGCGTAGCGCGTGCTCCGGCGACGCCGGCGAAACCCATGCACTCGTCGACAAACTGCTCGGCGACGGTGTCACCGGTTTCATCGTGCATAACGAGGCTGCCCTCCCCAGCGTGGTGGCCGCACTTGCGGGCCGAGGGCAAGAGGTAGCAGAGAAGATCAAGGTGGTAGCGATTGGCCCCAGAGCACTTCTGGCCTCGCCCCTGCTCAACACGGGCGTGATCGACATTCCGGGACACACCATCGGCGGGCACGCCGTGGACATGCTGATCGACCTGATTGACGGTAAGGCCCTGCCCGAGCGCCGCCTGGTGGCGCCCAAGGCGGACTGACGTCACCGTCGATCCAGATGCCATTCGCTCACTCCATTGCGGCTATCGAAGCATTTCGATGATTAGTCAACCACGATTAGTTGCTTGCCGCAACCCTTAGGAGCACCTCTCGGCATTTTCAGGCCCGATCAAGCGCTGTCGATACGAACCGTCTACTCTAGTTGCATACCCAAACTATCTTGCGAACATATCGAAAGGCTTCGACTATGGAGACCGCATCGCAGAAGAGCAGCCCCATCTCGACCCAGCAGCTTCAGAATCTTGTGGACGCTGCACTTGCCAAGCTGGACGACGACACCTGCATCGCGCTGCTTCACCAAGTCAGCCCCGCCCTGCCGCAACTGGGCCTTGACGAGTTCCACACGGGAGCCGAGGCGCTCCACGGCGTGGCATGGAACGGCACGGCCACAGTGTTCCCCCAGCCTGTGGGCATGGCGGCGACCTGGGACCACGAACTGTTGCGAGAACTCGGTGACGCGGTGGCCACCGAACTGCGCGCCATGCACGCCGCAGACCCAGTCAAGGTCTCGCTCAACTGCTGGGCCCCTGTCGTCAACCCGCTCCGGCACCCACTGTGGGGCCGGAACGAAGAGGGCTATTCAGAGGATCCCCACGTGACGGCCGACTGCGCCATCGCGTACGCCGGCGGACTCCGCGGTAGCGATCCGGTCTTCTGGAAGACGGTTCCGACCCTGAAGCACCTGCTTGCCTACAACAACGAGATGGACCGTTGCACGTCGAACTCGAGCCTGCCTCCACGAGTGCTTCACGAGTTCGACCTGCCCGCCTTCGTCGCCCCCATCCGGGCGGGCGTCATCGGAGGAGTCATGGCGGCGTACAACTTGGTCAACGGACGCCCCGCTCATACCTCCAAGGAACTTTTTGATGCGGTGCGGCAGGAGGACGGGCAGTTGCTCGCAGTGTCCGATGCCTACGCACCCACCAATCTGACCGGCATGGAACGGGCGTTCGCAACCGATGCGGAGGCGCACGCCGCCGCGATCCTCGCGGGTCTCGACTCCTTCACCGACCGTGACGCCGATTCCTCCCACACGATCAATGCCATCAAGGAAGCGCTCGCACAAGGGCTGCTGGACATCACCGACGTGCGAAAAGCGGCACGGCGGGTCCTTCTGGCGCGAGCCCGTTCGGGTGAACTCACACCTGAGCTTGACCCGTACGGAAGCATCGCTGCACACCAGATCGACCTCCCGGAGCACCGCCAGCTGGCGCGCCGAGCGTCAGCCGCGCAGGTCACCATCCTCGCCAACGACGGCATCCTCCCCCTCAAGGATCACCCCAGGTTGGCGGTCGTCGGCCCGCACGCAACGGTCGTGAAGCATGACTGGTATTCGGGCACGCCGCCCTACATGGTCACCTTGGCCGATGCCGCGGCGGAGGACTTCCACATTGAGCGGCATGATGGGGCCGATCGCGTACAGCTCCGCTCAACCACAACGGGGCTACCCGTCAGCCGGGCCGACGACGGTGCGCTCGTGGCCGACGTGGACACCGACTCGATCTTTGCAGTGACCGACTGGGGCAGCGGGCAGGTGACCATCGCAGACGATTCAACCGGGTTGCTGTGGCGAGGACAAGACGACTCGATGATCAAGGTGGACGCGATGCGACCCGAGGGTTGGGTGACGCACCAGTCGTTCCTCCGTCACGTGCATGCGGACGGCACCTGGTCGCTGCAGCATCGTGGCAGCCGCCGCTGGCTCCGAGTGGAGACGTGGGGAGGCTTGGTGACCGCCACCGTCGACGATTTGGCCCAGGCAGAGCGATTCGTGGTTGAAGTTCACACCGATGGCCCGGCGGAAGTATCCCGCCTGGCCGCAGAAGCTGACATCGTGATCGTGGCGGTGGGCAACGACCCACACATCAACGGGCGAGAAACGGCAGATCGCCCTGAACTCGCGTTGCCCGAGGCGCAGGCGCGCCTCGTGACCGCTGCGCTCGACACGAATCCACGAACCGTGCTCGTCGTGATCTCGTCCTACCCCTATGCGCTGGGCACGCTTGCGGAACGAGCCGCAGCGGTTGTGTGGTCGAGCCACGCAGGCCAAGAACTCGGCCACGGGCTGATGGACACCCTCACCGCGCGCCATCAGCCCACCGGACGGCTGGCACAGACGTGGTGGGCCTCTGAGGAGGACGCCGGCGACCTGTTCAACTACGACATCATCGACGCGCGCATGACGTGGTGGTACAACCCCGCCACGCCGCTTTACCCGCTCGGGCACGGGCTGACATACAGCACAGTCGAATACCGGGATCTGGAGCTACCCGATGGTCTGCACGGTTCAGCCTCCGTCACGGTGCACAACACCGGTGCGGCAGCGGCCGACGAATTGGTGCAGCTGTATGCGGTGAGCGATGACAACCGGATCGGACGGCGCCTCTTGGGGCACCAGCGGGTTCAGCTGGCGGCTGGTGAGCAGGCAGTGGTCTCGGTTGCGATTCGACCCCAGCGCTTGAAGGTCTGGCGGCCAGATCTGAATGCCTTTGACTGGCCTGAGGCTGCTTGGGAGGTAGTGGCCGCGCCCTCAGCTGCGCTCGACGGACCTCGGCACACCGCCCAGACGACGCCCGACAACCCTTTGGTCCCCGCTGACTTGCCGCTCACTGTGTGGCACGCGCCTCTGTGGGACGGGGTGGTCGGCGTGCCCACCGGCGTGTTGGAGGGGACGGCGTATCGCGCGCGATACGGGCACGGCCGTTGCGAGTGGCCCAGTGTGACTCCGCTACCGTCGCGTCTTCGGCTCACGGTCCGAGACGACAAGGGAGTAGGCGGCGAGCTGCGCCTCGTCAGCGGGGACACGGCCGTCGCAGCCCAAGCAGATCCTGCTCAACTCGGGAAGTGGCATGACATTGAGGTCGAGTGGCCGGCTGTCGGAGCAACTTCACTCACCCTGACGCTGTCAGGCACGCTCGCTGTCTCGACGATCGGCCACGCGCGATGACCTTCAACAATCTCTCGCCCATCATTCCGGGCTTCTACCCGGATCCGACCATGTGCTCCGCACCGGACGGGTTGTACTTGGCGAATTCCTCGTTCGAGCTGTTTCCTGGCGCCCCGGTCTTCCATAGCCGGGACGGATACGCGTGGCGCCAAGTGGGTAATGTCCTGAACAGGACTGACCAGGTGGACCTCAGAACCTTCGACCAAGCTTCGTCAGGTATCTACGGCTCCACCCTTCGGTTCCATGACAACAAGTTCTGGTTCATCACCACCAACATCGCGCAATCCAGCCAAGGCCAACTGCTGTTCACGTCCGAAAGCGCCGAGGGCCCTTGGTCCGATCCCATTCTCATCGAGGGCGTGACCGGTATCGACCCCGACATCGCCTGGACCGAGAAGGGTGAGTGCTTCATCACGTGGTGTTCTTCCGAGGGTGGTATCGCGCAGGTCACCATCGATCCGAACTCCGGCAAGGTCCAGTCAGAGACGCGTCGTCTGTGGAGCGGCACTGGCATGAAGTACCCCGAGGGACCACACCTCTATCACCACGATGGATGGTGGTATCTGGTCATCGCCGAGGGAGGCACAGAACGCGGGCACTGCGTGTCCGTGGCGAGGTCTCGCCGCCCTGACGGGGGCTTTGAATCCAACCCAGCCAACCCAATCCTCACTCATCGCTCCACAGCTCACCCGGTGCAGTCGGTTGGGCATCTCGACCTTGCCGAGCACGACGGCCGCTGGCTGGCGTGCTACCACGGCACACGGCCACAGGGGTGGACCCCAGAGTTCCACGTCCTGGGACGGGAAACCATGCTGTGTGGTGTCCAGTGGGTTGACGGCTGGCCCGTCATCGACGAGTCCGACTCGCTCCCCCAATCCCCCGACACCTCACTCGTGACGCGCTTCAACGAACCACTCGAAGCCCGATGGGTTTCACCTGGCGGAGACCTGAGCAACGCGACAGTTGACGGCGCACTTCACCTCAGCGCAGGGCCGCTCGTCGGCATTCGAGCGCAAGACCTGCGTTGGCGCTGCGAAGCCGATGTCGACCCTCTCGGAGGAACGCTCAGATTCGCCGTTCATCTCGACGACAATCACTGGTTCGCGATCGAGGTCACAGACGGGCTGGCACGAGGGATCGGCCGTTCCATTCCGTTCGAGCAGGAATTCGGACGGCTGGAAGTGCCTCCGGGAAGCGTCACTCTCGCGATCCAAGCGGTGGATCCCACTGAATCCACCACGCCGACCGGACCGGACTCCATCGAGCTGATCGTCGACGGACACACCCTCTGCTCGCTCGACGGGAGGCACTTGTCGACGGAAGTGGCCGCGGGATTCACCGGGAGGCTCATCGGCCTACAGTCCACCCAGGGGAAGGTCGTCGTCGAAGGCTTCCGCTACCGTTCCGCAGACTGAGGCTGGTAGGCATAGCCCATGCAGGTTGATTTGAACGGCCGGACCTACAGCGGGCTCACCACTCTGATTCAGTTCGTGGTGTTGAACGTCTGCTATCTCCTAGTCTGCTTGCCGGTGGTCACGATCGGCGTGGCCACCGCATCACTGGTAGAGGTCACGTACCGCTTCGCTGACGAAGAGCGAGGCAACCTCATCAAGGACTTCTTCGGCTCACTGCGAAAGAATTTCACGCAGGCCACCATTGTCCTGTTCGCGCTGGGGCTGCCCGCTGCTCTGTTGGGCTTTTCCGCCGTGTTCTGGTTCCAGTACGAGTCTGCGGTGTCCGGGGCCGCCGCCATCCTCTCGTCGTTGGGCAGCGCCTACCTGCTGGCTTCGTTCCTGCATGGTGAGGCGCTGGTGGCCACTCACACGAATACGACCAAGCAACTGCTGAAGAATTCACTTCTGCTGCCCACCGCCGAAGCCCTCCGCACCTTAGGGCTGATTGTCATCCCGGTGGCATGCATTGCACTCACCTACGTGGCGCCGGGATTCATCTACGTGATGCTGACGATCGGCTGCGCTCTCGCTGCTTACGGCGCAGCTTTCCTGCTGCGCAGCATCTACCGCCGCCATGGCGACCCGGCTTCCGCCGGCTGAACCCCATCCCCCAAGGTCTAACCACCCACCCCAGCGCCTGCTTCACCGGCAGCAAACGACATGAGGGGCGGGCACCACGTGCCCGCCCCTCATGTTCTAGCAATGACTACTCGCCTGCGGCGCTAGCGACCCGGAGGTCGTTCTGCTCCTTGGCGTTGGCCATGTCAACCTCGAGGACCTTGTCGTAGCCCAAGCCCTTGGCGGTCTCCTGAAGCCCAGCAAGCAGAGCGTTGAACTCACCCTCGTTGGCCGCGAACGCCATCTTCCACGACTCAGAAACGATGACGGCCTTCACCTGATTACGCAGGGTCTCGATCTCTGAAGAGTCGGTGGGAGCGGTGTAGCTGGCACCCGGAGCCACCATCAGCATGTCGTTCGCCTTCAGGTAGTCCATGGTGGTGGCCTCTCCACCCATCTTGGCCGACCAATCTTCGTACAGCGGGTTCGAGGTGGCCTCTTGGAAGGTCTCCCACGTCTTGTAGCTGAAAGCCTCACCCGTGTTGGGATCGGTGTCGATCGGCAGAACGAGGGTGACGTTGAGCCAGGACGCGCCGTCCTTGTAGGTCCCAGTGCCGTACTCCGCGGGCACGTCGGCGCCGCCGCCCACGAGCGCCTTCATGCCGAACTCGGTCAGCTCAGGCTTACCCTCAGAGTTGAGCTCCCACGTGAGGCCCTGCGGGCCTGCAGCACCCATGGTCTGGCTGTTGTTGGCGTACGTGCCCTCGGGAGAGTAGAGCCAATCGATGAACGCGGCGATGCGCTCGGGGTCCTCAGCCTTGCTGCCGACTGCCAGCACCTGCTTGCCGCCTGCGGGCTCAGCGCCGTAGGAGAAGATCTTCTGGTCCTTCATCGGCGCGATCATGAAGCCCTTGCCGGCCTCCATGTTGTCAATGGTGTTGTACGCAGACTGCCCCTGCCAGGGCCAGAAGGAGAAGAGCACCTGCCCGTTCTGCATCTTCGAGAAGAGGGTGTCATAGTTCTGGGTGGTGGACTCAGGGTCCATGATGCCCAACTGGTTCGCCTCGAAGAAGAACTTGAGGGTGCGCACGTACTCGGAGTCGCTGTCAATGATGGACTGGTAGTCCGAACCGTCAGCCTTTGCAATGACGAAGCCCATTTCGTCGTAGCCATAGAAGGTGACGGGCTGCTTGGCGTTGTTCATCATGTTGCCGTCCCAGTCCTTGAACAGGGACATGCCGTAAACCTTGCTCCCGTTCTCGGCCGTGGGCTGAGCGTCTTGCATCTGCTTCAACACGGGCAGGAGATCTTCCAAGGTATTGATCTCGGGGTAGCCGATCTGCTTGTAGAGATCCCAGCGCACGAAGGGGCCGAAAGTGGGATCAATGCCCTCGCTGGGATCAGTGGGAGCCAGCGACGACACTGATGTGGGGAACGCGTAGGTACCAGCGAAGTCGCTGTTCAGTTTCTGAACTGCAGCGTCAAAGTTCTTCGCGTTTGCCATGTTCGGGTAGTAGTCCGCAACGTCCATCACTAGGCCGCCGTCGACGAGCTCGTCGAGCTTCTGACCCTTGTCGGTGACGATCAGATCACCCAGATCGCCAGCCGCCACGCGGGTGTTGTACAGCGTGTCACCGCCACCCGCAACGTTGGGGGCAATGATGTTGAGCTTCATGTTGAACTTGTCTTTGACGATCTTGGCGAACCAGCCGGGCTGCTCACCCATGGCGTTGGCCAGACCATCGAAGACGTCGATGGTGATCTCTTCGGACCACTCGGTGGGGAATGCCGACGACGTCGCGCCGGCTTGCGAGTTGCTTCCGCCCGGTTCCTCTTCGCCCGGCGAGCAGGATGCCAGCGCGCCGACGGCGAGGAAGGAGGCGAGCGCAGTGGCTGCTACCTTCGTGAACTTCATTGTTTCTTGTTTCCCTTCAGATTGAGCTGTCAGCCCTTGACAGCGCCGAGCATGATTCCCTTGACGAAGAACCGCTGGAACAGTGGGTAGATGAAGATGATCGGCAAGACGACGATCACCGAGACGGTCATCCGGATGGATGTGGCCGTTTGATTCGTGGCGGCAGAGGCGATCGACCCAAGATTGCCGCCCGCCTGCTGAGCAGCCGACGCGAGACTGGCCGCCTGATTGATGAACATGTAGAGCAAGAACTGAAGCGTGTAGAGGCTCTGGTCGGTGATGTAGAGCAGAGTGTCTTGGAAGCTGTTCCACTGAGCCACGGCGGAGAAGATCGCGACGGTCGCCAGGATCGGCGTCATATTCGGGAGCACGATTCGCCAGAAGACTTGGAAGACATTGGCGCCATCCACCTCGGCAGCCTCCTGCAGCGATTCGGGCATCGATTCCACGAACGTCTTCACCAGAATGATGTTGAACGGCTGCACGATGAACGGAAGGATGTAGACCCAGAAGTTGTTGGTCAGGCCCAGCGTCTTCATGATGATGAAGACCGGGATGAGGCCGGCGTTGAAGTACATCGTGATCACGACGGCGCGATACCAGAATGCTCGACCCCACAGGCGGGCCTGCGTGAACATGAATCCCAGGAACGCCGATGCCAACACAGTGGCGACCGTGCCCAGAACCGTACGTCCCAGCGAGACGAGCGCCGCGCGGCCAAGGCCTGGCAGTTGGAAGACCTCTCGGTAGTTCTCTAGGTGGAACCCCTCTGGCAGCCAGCGAATGTCGCCCTGCGCCGATAGATCGTTTGAGCTGATCGAGTTGATGATCAGGTAGTAGAACGGGTACGCGCAGATCAGCGCGAACAAGACAAACACGAGGTAGTTGAATGCCTTGAAGGCGAAGGAACCCTTCTCTTCGCGGATCGCTGTGGTCCCACTGTGAACGGCGGCAGTCATCTTTCAGGCCCCCTAGATGAGTGCGGTTCCACGGACCCGCTTGGCGAGCCAGTTGACGGTGAGCAGGAGGATCACGGAGATGATCGACTTCAGCATGGAAATGGCCGTGGCCATGGAGAGGCTGTTGCCCGTGATGCCGACGTTGTAGACATACAGGTCAAGCACCTGGATGTACTCCTTGTTGAACGCGTTCTGGAACACGTAGTACTGCTCCATGCCGTTGTTGAGGAGGTTCGCGATGGAGAGCAGGAGAAGAACGAAGTAGGTCGGCATCAACTGCGGCACCGTGATGTACCACATGGTCTTGAACCGGCCCGCACCGTCGACCTTGGCCGACTCATAGAGTGACTGGTCGATGCCGGCAATCGCTGCGAGGTACATGATCGCGCCCCAGCCAAGGCCCTTCCAGATGCTCCAAGCCATCATCGTCAGCCACACGTTCTGGTCGCTGTCCAAGAACTTCATGGGGATAGTGATGAGGCCCGAATCGATGAGAACCGTATTGACGAGCCCGGTGGTGGAGAAGAGTGAGAAGGCGATCATGTACACCAGCACCCACGAAATGAAGTTCGGAAGCGTGGTGAGGGTCTGGACGATGTTCTTGAACCACTTGGCCTTGATCTCATTGAGGAAGACCGCGAAAGCGAGCGGAAGGATCGAGGTGGCGATGCCGAGGAAGCTCATGCCCAGCGTGTTGGCCATGACTTGGCCGATCTGCTTGAGCTGGGTTGGCGAGCTGACCAGCAACTCGAACCACTGGAGCCCCACGAACTCAGAGCCGTCGAGCCCCCGGGCCGGGCGGTAGTCGAAGAGGGAGTAGATCCAGCCATACAGCGGGAAGTAGGAGAAGAGGAAAACGAGTATCAAGAAGGGGACGATGCTGAGGAACATCGCGAACGACTTACGGCTCTTCGGCTTCGCCTTGGGTTCCCCCGCGCCCTTGAGCTTTCGCTTGGCAGTTTGGACTGCCTCTGGCCGCACCGGATCGACGGCCGGTGTGACCGTCACGGGAGAACCCGCCTCATCGGCTGCTCCGCCGTTGCGTTGCAGTGCTGCATCCTGTGCCTCCATTCGCCGTGCCGTCATTGGCGAAGCGTTTCGATGAATGGATCGTAACTCGTTAAGTTACGCGGCGCAACACTAATCTTTGCCAGCGGTGCAAGGTCTCGCCTCATAGGCGAAGCGCTTCGGCCTTCTGGGCCGGAAGCGAGGCGACGCTTGCCTTTGATGGCCCTCGGCGTGCTGTAAAGGGGCGATCAGCCGCCCAACAGGGCCAAGATCTCAGTCGCCCCGAACATCTGCGCCGTCTGGCGCGCCGACGGCGTTCCCACGTCCGGATCGGCCCCCGCCGCCACCAAGGCCTGCGTCGACTGCACGTCCTGCTTGAAGACGGCGCACGCCAGAGCCCGCTGCCCACGGTCGTTTTCCGCCTCCAGATCGGCGCCGCGTTCGATCAGCATCCGCACCGTCGCTGGGTTGTCGCGGTAGGCGGCGAGGATGAGGAAGGTGTCGCCGTTCTCGTTGCGCAGGTCGAGGGGAGCGCCAGCGTCGAGGTAGGCGGCGAGGTGATCGGTGTCACCGTCGCGAGCCAGGTCGAAGAGCTTCTGCGCCAGTTCAATCGCGTCATCAGAGGGCATGTTCAGACCCTAGTCGCGTCGGGCTGGATCCCGCTCGTCACCCTCATGGCCGTCAGGATCACCACAAACGTGTCGGTGCCGTCAGCCACACCACAACGAGCACGCCTGCGTCAGCTAATCACCGGCGACACGTGGCGGGTCCACGTCCTGGGTCGGTGACTCTGTTCCCGGTTCAGCTCGACAGCATGACCTGACCACCGGTCACCGGGATGGCCTGACCAGTTTCATACTCCTGCTCGACGATGTAGTACACCGCGCGCATGACGTCGGCGCCGTACGTGCCGCGGCGCAGCGGCACCTTCGCCTCGTAGAACTCGCGCACCTCGTCCACCGTCGTCGCGCCGGGCACCTTGCCCGAATCGAGGTATTGGCTGAACAATCCGCGATCGGGATCCGACCAAAGCGGACCGTCATAGAAGTTGCCCGGGCAGATCGCATTGACCTTCACCCCGTGCTCCACGAGCTCGAGCGCGAAACTCTGCACCAAGCCAATGCCGCCGAACTTCGAACCAGCGTAGGCGCCGTTCTTGTTCGAGCCGACGAGGCCGGACTTTGAGTTGATCTGGATGATGTCGGTCATCCACGACGGCGACACCGAGTGCTGGGCGGCCAACAGACGCCCCAGATGCTTGGTGACGAGGAAGAACGCCGAGTAGTTGATGTCGGTGGTGAAGGCGAAATCCTTCAGTTCCTGCTCCAACACGGAGCCGGCGCGCACGACACCCGCGTTCGACACCACCAGATCCACGCCGCCGGTGGTGCGGGCGATGGTCTCCGCCATGGCCGCGACCGACGCCTCATCAGACACGTTGACGGTGATCGCGGAGGTCCGCTCCCCCAGCTCGGCGGCAAGTTTCTCCGCGCCGTCGGTGTTGAGGTCGGCGATGTAGACGTAGGCCCCGGAATCGACGAGGCCGCGCACGATCTCGGCACCAAAGCCCTGGGCGCCGCCGGTGACGACCGCCACCTTGCCCGCGACAACGTCCGAGCGCCGAACCGCGCTGCGCGCCTCCGCCGACCTTGCGTCCGGCTGAGCGGTCAGCTCACCCAGCGCCCGTGCGGTGAAGACTGTGGTTTCGCCGTCGATCTCGACGGCCAGCGAGCTGGGCAGCGCGAGCTCCTGCGACGCCAAGGCGCCGGCAAGCTCGGCGGCGGAACCTACCGCGAACCTCGGCCCGTTCTCTGAGACGGGGAGCCCACCAGTGGTCACGACCACTGGAACCCCATGGCGGGCCAGGAAGGCGCCCCGGACGATGGGGGCGATATCGACGATGCTCACGAATGTGCCTTTCTGATCTGATCGACCGCCTTGTCGACGGTGGTGTCCCCCGCCACCAGCGCGCGACCCACGGCGGCGTACCGCTCGACGCGCCCGGTGAGGGAGAGGGATGCCAACGGGGAATCAGGCGCGAACAGACCGAGCGAGGCATCGGCCTCGGCCAACTGTTCGTGCGCGACCATCGCCCACGTGGCGTCGTTGAGGTGGCTGAGCTCAGGGCGCTGCAGCTCTGGGCAGTTGAACTGCTGGCGGGGCGTGTTGATGTCGACGCCCGACACCTCCAGCAGCCCGTTCTCGGCAGCCAACTCCGCGATCCGGGCCATTTGCTCGGCGGTGTTCCGCGGAGGCATGTAGGTGATGGCCGGCATGCCGAGGCGGCGCAGTTCCCCGACCAACTCGTCGAGGAAGTCGTCCTCGAACTTCTCTGCCTTCTTGTCGCCGGTGGGAGAGGCGGTGACGTCGCCGAGGTAGGCGTAGCACGGGATGGCGCCGATGGAGTTCGCGAACGCGATCACCTCGGCCATCGTTGGGCACTCCTCCCGGTTCGGGATCACGTAGATCTCGCTCAGGAACTCGGCCTTCATGACGCCCAGCAGGTCGAAGGTGAGGTGCGGGTTGCCTTCATCGGCCAGCTGATCCGCGACCTTGCCGGAGAGGTTGAGGCCAAGCTCGCGGAGGCCGTCGACGAGCGACTGCCCGCGACCGAAGCGCCCGATCAGCTTGTCCGCCATGGCTGCCAGAAGGTGGCGTTCGGTGACCGTGCCGCCGTGGAGGAACTGCGAGCGGCCGACGATGTCTGTCTCGACGTCGATCAGCTCGGCGCCCAGGCGGTCGAGGATCTCGTTGGCGTTGGCCACCATCTGCGTCGTCCG